>JABBBW010000015.1:0-2723 GCA_018607205.1 Opitutales bacterium
GGACACAAGGATTTTCAGTCCTCTGCTCTACCGACTGAGCTATTTCGCCGTTCCACCAAAAGGTCTAAAATGAGAAATTTCAGCGCGATGGTCAATTATGAAACCTCTATCTTTTTTCTCTTTATGATTTTGAATGGTTTAAAATAAAATTTTTTAGAGGGGAAAGGGTTCTTATTTCAGCTTTCAATGGTGAAATGCCGTAAAATAGTAAAGCAACTACCTTTTCCTTTTTAGGATCTTCAATTCCTATTGTGCAGGAGAATGACGGGTGCTCCCAGACAGGACCCGTGCTCCACTTTGCAGAAATATTATTTGATTCAAACAGTAAGAGGAGGTTCTGGATAATACAACAAGTTGTGGCGTAGTTTTCTTGAACTACAGTAGGGTGTTTACGAAGGAGTAAGGAATTTTCATCAGTATAGCTAGTTATGACAAGCAAACCGCTAGAATTTCCCCATTCTTTTTCTTTTCTTAATCCCTTTTCCACAAGGGCGGGATCAATGCTGTCTCCTGATATTACTTCATTAAATAGCTTACCGACTTTGCGAATACGTTCACAATCAAGGATGTAGAACCTGGCAGGTTCGGTTCGGTGGTGGTTCGGTGCATTTCTTGCAACATCAATTAAATGTTCAATTCTTTCAGAGGGCACTTTGCCATCAAAATAAATTGGTTTTCGAGTTCGTCTCTTTTTGATCAATTCAACGAGCCATTCCTTATAAGTTGAATCTTCGCTCATTTATTCACTAAAAGTTTTCAGGAAAATTGTTTTTAGTGTGCATGTTTAAAGACAAGACTAACATTTGCACCGCCAAACCCACTGCTGTTACTCATGATGTGTGATACCTGAATCTTTTCAGTTGTTCGGATCAAATTTAAGTGGCCTAAGGCTGGGTCTGGGGTGGTAACATTGGCTGAACCCGGCAGAAACCCTTTTTTAAGTGCCAAACAACAGAAGCCTGCCTCCATGATACTGGACAATGACAACCCATGCCCTGTGAGGGCTTTAGTACTAGATACCTTCAAAGTTTGATGTTCTTGGAAAACTGCTTTGAGTGCATGCATTTCTGAGGCATCCCCAATCTGAGTTGAGGGAGCGTGTGCGTTGATATAATCGATATCTGCGGGGGAAAGGCTTGAGTCTTTTAGCGCCTTTTTCATGGAGTCATGGAGACCCCGTCCTTCAGGATGAGAAATGGCAACATTATGTCCGTCGGATCCTTGTCCCCAACCAATAAATTTTGCATAAGGTTGTGCACCGCGCCTTTGAGCTTCTTGTTTTGTCTCTAAAATAAGACTAACCGATCCTCCAGTACCAACAAACCCGTTACGATTTGAATCAAATGGCCGAGATGCTAAGTTAGGATCTTTTTCCAAGGATAAAGCCCTCATTCCGCAGAAGGGCACAATACTTTCAAAATTACAATCCTCAGCACCGACAACTAACATTCGTTTTTGTCTTCCAAGTCGAATTTCATCTAGGGCTGTTCCAAGAGCATGGCCTGACGATGCACATGCAGAGACTAAGCCCATCGAAGATCCACGAATCCCAAGGGCAGCGACAAGATTAAAAGTTAAGGTTCCAGGTATTGAAGAGACAATAGCAAGCGGATTACACGCCATAACGCCATTGCGATCCATTTTTTCAAAGTGTTTGTGAATCGACCGCATGGATCCACCCGATGCAGTGTAAATACCACAATCTGGGTCCTGAAGGTCTTGCGAATCAATATTTGCATCCTTAATCGCCTGTTGCAAGGAGCACCAAGCATAGAGAACGTGTGGGGAGAAGCTTCTTACAAGAGAACGGGGAACTTTATATTCACTGGGGAATTTCCAGTCCTCGGGATCTGATGAATCAAGTTCAAATTCATCGATGGTACCGGCAACCTTCACAGGTGATTCGGGAACTTGGAGCATGTTTGGGCAAGCAATTCCGTGCCTAAGATTAAGCAAGCTATTCTCTACTTGGTCCGAGTTACAACCAATACTTGTAATAAAGCCTAAACCTGTAACCCAAACTTCTTCCATAAAAGAGTGTCGAAATTAATACTGACTAAAGTTGTATGGTGGAGCCGATCGGGATCGAACCGACGACCTCCACAATGCCATTGTGGCGCTCTGCCAACTGAGCTACGGCCCCAAATTCTACTACAATGGTAGAAAATCTAAGCGTGGACAAGTCCAATCCATTCCAAATAAAGGGATTATGCGGAGGGCGGCTTCATCGGAGGCCGTGTAATTTTAAGACCCCCTAGTTTTTTCTTGCCTGGTTTTAAGGACAGGGTCGGTTTTCCTTTTTTTGCACCAATTCCAAGCTTTGTCCCTTTTACTTTGAGAGATATTGAAGGTTTTTGCGGAGCGGGAGTATTTATTGGACTTGGTGAATCTGTAACACCTGATTCTGGTGCCGTGGGACTTGGAGGAGTTGGTGGAAGATCAAGTGAATGAGCAGGAGGTGGGGCAAGGGGAGCAGGTACTTCAGGAGTTTCCTCGCCCATTGAAGGTGGAGCGATCGGGGGTAATGGTGGTGTAGGCTCTTCCTGTTCGATACTATCTGCATGCTCCGGGACCGAAGGAACTGTAGGTAAACCAAGTGAAGGAGCAGGAGGTGGTGCAAGGGGAGCAGGTATATCAGGAATCTCCTCTCCCATGGAAGGCGGAGCAATTGTCGGCAGTTCTGGTAATGATTGCTCATTTTCGATACTTTCAGCAGGTTCAGG
>JABBBW010000015.1:2823-6056 GCA_018607205.1 Opitutales bacterium
TTGTCGGCAGTTCTGGTAATGATTGCTCATTTTCGATACTTTCAGCAGGTTCAGGAATCGAAGTGGCTGGAGGCAAATCTAGGGATGGAGGTGCAGGTGGCACAGGTACTTCCGCGATATCTTCCCCAATTGATGGAGGTGAAATGGGAGGCAATACTGAAGTGGAACTTTCCTGACCTGTATCGTCAGCAGCCTCTGTGGGGGATATAGGTTCAGGAATTAAAGGAGTTGAAGGTAGGTCTAAGGAAGGGGCTGGTGGTGGAGTAAGAAGGGTGGGTTGATCCAACATTCCGTCATCCACGGAAGGTGGCAAAGGGGGGGGGAGCTCGCTAGCACTATCTTTATGCTCTATTTCAACTTCAACAGTATGCTCAGGGAGCAGCGGCGTTTGAGGCAGGTCTAAAGTCGGTACAGGTGGTGCAAGAGTAGGGGCATCATCAGAAGGTGGGGTAGTTGAACTAGGCTCGAGTGCAGGGACTTCGCGTTGAACTTTTTGGGTTGGATCACTCTTGACTGACTTACTCGCCTTAACATCTTTTGAAGAGGCAAATTTAGCGTCAAAACCACCGTTAGCTACTTTTCTAACCTGAACTACGCTGGCACCAGTCTCACGAGCAATAGCGGCCTTATTAGAATTGGGTTGAGCAAGCTTAGATTTGATCTCCTCAAATAATTCCGGGCTCATGCTAATCGTGACCCTCCTTCCACTCGGAGAGGTAGAGCTTATCTTATCGCGAAGTTTCGGGTTTGCATAAGCTGTAAGAGCCCGAATTAGATCATTAACGGTTTTAAAATCGGTTCCAATTTCTTGGTTTACCTTTTCATGAAGGTTGGAAAGAAAGGCAGCCGATTTGATTTTTGATTCGCGTTTGGCAACTTCTGCTTTTGCACGTTCTTGAATCTCTTGGAGAATTTCTTTGGGATCTTTGGTGAAATCTACATCAAATGTGAGCTTTGTCATGATAGGAATGAGTTTTTGGGATTTTTAAATATCAAAGGAATGGGTACTGCCAATGGCAAGAAAATTTAGGAGTTCAAAATATTGAGCCGACTTACATTAATTTTTCGAGATTAACAGAGTTTTCATACAAGGCTTTGCCAATAATGACACCTTCTAAATTATTGTGTTCGTTGGCTAATTTCTGAAGTTCTAAGACATCTTGCTCTTTGGATACGCCACCAGATGCAATAATTTTACAACGGGGTGCGGCTTTGAGCATATTTAATTGAGCTGCAAAATTTGGACCTTTCATTGCTCCGTCTGTCGCGACATCTGTATGAATGATCCAGCGAGCGCCAAGACCCTCCATTTCCATGGCAAAATCTACAGCTGATTTCTCCGTTGTTTCAACCCAGCCTTTCGTTGTTACCCAACCATTTCTGGCATCAATTCCTATGACTATTCGATCTGGTCCATACTCTTCAATTAAACGACCGGTCCATTCTGGATCTTCGCAAGCTGCGGTTCCCAGTATAACACGATCCAAACCGAGTGCGAGAGCCTGGGAGACCGCCTCATTATTTCTCATGCCTCCTCCAAGCTGTACTTTCATTCCACCGATATCTAGGATGGATTTTACGGCATCAAGATTTGCTCTACCCCCAGAAAAGGCCCCATCCAAATCAACGAGATGTAAATGGGTGGCTCCATTTTGTTTCCAAAGTCTTGCTGGCTCGGTTGGATCTTCAAAATAAACGGTCTCCTGATCTGCTTTTCCTTGGAACAAGCGTACGCACCTTCCGCCTCTTAAATCAATAGCTGGATAAATTGTCATGTAATAATTGAAATAGATTTCCTACTCCAGAGGGCGAGACATAAATGTGATAACTCTTTCTCCGGAGTTGCAAAATGGACAAAGCATGACTTGATAAAAGAAGATGACAAAAACAACTTCTTCCGAAACACCGCCAAACCCTCAAGCTCCAGCATTTCTAGCTGAACTTTTAGCAGCTCGTTCACCTTCTGGATATGAGACCGAAGCTCGTGAAGTTATTAAAAAAAGAGTCGCTAAAAATGCAGATAGTTTCGAAGTTGATGCCTTGGGCAGTTGTCATGCTACCCTAGAAGGCACTGGTGCACCCACCCTTATGCTTGCGGGACATTTGGACGAACTAGGGCTAATTATTAAACACGTCAGCGATAAGGGTTATTTATATTTTGATGCCATTGGCGGACACGATCGCTCAATGATTTCCGGGCGTCGTGTTGATATTCTTACCCGAAAAGGAGTCATTCGGGGAGTCACGGGAAAGCGAGCTATTCATCTAATGAGTCCCGAGGATCGTAAAAAGGTTCCTGAATTCCATCAAATGTGGATAGATATTGGAGCAAAATCCAAGGAAGAAGCCTTGGAGCGTGTTACCATTGGAGATGCGGCTGTATACACACATGGTTTGGAGTCCTTGCATGGATCCCTTGTGGTATCACGGGCCTTTGATGATAAAAGTGGTGCCTATGCAGTTAACGAGGCTTTACTTCGCTTAAAAAAAGGAAAAAAACAGGCGTCCAAAGTGGTTGCAGTATCGACCTCCCAAGAAGAAATCGGAACGCGGGGTGCCATTTCTTCTGCTTATCTTGTAAATCCTGATGTGGCCCTCGTTGTCGATGTATCTCATGCGACTGATCATCCAGATGCGGACCACCGAAAGTATGGTTCCTTTGAGTTGGGTGGGGGTCCGATCTTAACTCGTGGACCCAATATACATCCAGGTGTCTTTGAACGCTTAGTTCAATGTGCGGAAAAGAGTAAGATCGCAGTTCAAATAGAGGCGGATCCCCGCCCCACTGGTACAGATGCGAGGGCTATTCAAGTTGCTCGTGATGGCGTTCCCACCGGACTGGTAGGTATTCCTTTAAGATATATGCACACCCCAAGTGAAGTGATTGATCTTAATGATTTAGAAGCAGTGGTTCAACTATTGGTTGCATTTGCACGTTCTCTTCGCAAAGGGGAACGTTTTTAGTAATTCTTTGAAAGTTAATTACATTTTTTTGGTTAAACCCATTCGTGGGTCAAATATACCATTTGAATTGTCTTGATGTTTAGGGATGCATGGGAGCGTTGCCGCTCCAATCTTTTGGCCAATCTAATTGCGGGAATTTTTTTGTGGGTTTTTGGGGCAGCTATTTGTCTTGGCTATTACAATTCAATTTATTTTGCCAATTTGTTGAACCTATTGGGCTCAACCAAAAAAGAGTTTGGATATTTATATTCAGCCATATCTACAGCAAT
>JABBBW010000031.1 GCA_018607205.1 Opitutales bacterium
AAGAAAGTTAAGGTCTTTGTTGGTAAAAATTGATTGGAATGTAATATTATTTTCAACATCTGGATGAGTAGTTTTTAAGGAAAAATCACCACCAATAGAATCACTTAGTTTCTGTTGAGTCTTTAATAACTCATTATCTCTAATTACACAACTGCTTAATAATATGTATATTACAAAATATAAATATAATATCATATCTTTATTGTGATATATAAATAAATATTAAAGGAGTTGTATCTGTTTTGCATTTACGAGCATAGCAGACGGAATTGACGATGTGTCAATGGTTCCAAAAACCTTTATTTTTTTTCCGGGTTGCAATCCATCTACGCCCTTCAGGGTACCCTTGAGCAAGCTAGAATTTTTATCTATTATTTGAACCGTGAGTGTAGAAGATAAGATTGTTCTTCTATCTTCACAACATGCATCCCAGGGAGTCGGACAATTATCTCCCTTTATTTCATTACATTTCTTAATCGAATTATCGATTACGACAAAGCTTGCTCTTCCCTTGGTAAAAGGTTCTCGGCGACCTCCTATATAACCGCTTAATAATATGCTCTTATCAACTAATTTCCCTTTTTTTGCTTCAAGAATTGAAAGTGCACTTCCAAGATCCTTGTTTGTAATGAAATCTTTTGGCAAGTTTGCTTTTATATAGTAGTCATTTTCCTGCTTATATATTTTTTCATCGTTATTTTCTCCACAACTGCACAGTAGCAAAATTGCAATATAGGAATTGATCAATGTTGTTATTCTTTTCATATTTAAAATGTCTTATTAGGACGATTTGAGAGTTTCAGGTAAAGTTGCGCGTAAACAATTCCATGCTGGTGGTATGCCCCCTATTACACCAAGGCTTATGCCGGTTACCAATCCAAGGATTAGTATTGATGAATTAAAGTCCAAAATAAATACACCTATAGAAAAAGGAAATGCTAGACCTTGAAACCATACAATTGAAATTAAAAACGCACAAAAAGATCCAATAAACCCGGTGACACACGATTCTTGGGTCAAACTTAGAAGGATTGCTTGCCTACTAAAACCAATAGCTTGCATGGCACCAAATTCTTGAATCCGAGCTGAAAATGCTGCATACAATGTATTTAATCCTCCAAACAAGGCACCAATCGAGAGGAGAATCGCGCAAAGCCATGCCATCCATCTTATAGGTGCGTAAAACTTCGATAGTTTTGCGTAATATTCTGTTTCCTGGATTGCCACTAGTTCCAGATCTAATCTTTGTTTTGTAAACGCATCTAAGTCTGGAATATAGTCGGTATTTACAAGTGAAACTATAACACATGAAAGTTTATCTCTTTGTGTGTAAGTCATTAAATCCTGGAGTGGTACCCATACTTCTGCCTCCATTACAGTTCCAATTGCGTCAAAAATCCCGGAAATAACCATTTTCTCTCCGCTCAATTCCACTATTTTTCCGATTTGTAGAGCCGAACTGGATATTCCTAGTTTTTGGTGTGCCAATCTTCCAATCATTATTTCTCCTGATTCTGGAAAGCGACCCTCCAAAATCCGTATCTCCTTGTGAACCCATAATGCTTCATGGCGTACCCCTCTAACTAGTGCCTGAGAGTTTACTTTATTGGCACTCAACATACCGTTAAAATGGATTTCAGGCGATATAGTAGGCTTTTCCATAGTTTGAAGTATACCGGGAATTGAAGATGCGATTATTTGTTCCAAGCCATTTCTGACCTCACTACGCTCTACACTCTCCTCACTGCCGGCTCCTAAAAGGATGACATTGCGGGGCTCTCCCGTTCGTGCAAGTGTGCGATCCATTGCTTGATTCATACACGCAGCGAGCATAACCAGCATGACCACTAAGGAACTTCCGATAATCAATTGTATTGATTGGACGGGCCTTCTCAAAAGGTTTCTACAGGAGTAGGTTAAAGGAATCATTAAATTAGGTGATTTTGAGACTTTCGTTGATGGACAATCTACCGGCTTGCCAAGCTGGGTAAAGACCAGCAATCACTCCGAGTGCAAGAGAGGCAAAGATGCCTTGAGAAACGACTTCACCAGATGGAACGAAAGCCAAAACTAACCCTTCGTTTCCTATTGAAACACCTTGATAATGAAGAAAGCAAAAGGATATAAAAATACCTAAAAATCCACCAAACCCAGAAAGGAAGATGCCTTCAGCAAGTACCATCCACCCGATCATAATCTTTGAATAACCTAATGTTTTGAGCACTGCATGTTCGGATATTTTTCCTCTGACTGTGAGCAGAATGGAGTTAGCTATGAGTCCCACGACCGCACAAACACAAGCTAGACCAATCCACCTAGAAAAGCGGATTAGTTCTATTAGTTCGGTCGCGGTATTCGCAAAAAAAGCTTTTTCAGGTTGGGTAGAGGTGGGTTCAGTGTCACTTTTAAACCTTTGGTCAATATCTCCGGCCACACGCTTTAGTAAAGAGGAATCATTTACCTTCACGTTGAATTGTGTGACCACGCCTAAACCGATTTTCGAAGCTTGTTGAAGAAAAGGTAAGTGAACAAAAGCGACATTATCATTTTGTGAAGTATCTCCAGCCTCGACGATGCCACTGACCGAAACTGTTATGCCAGCGGCGTCGAAAAGATCACCCACATCCAATTTTCTTCTTTTGGCCAGGTTTTTGCCTATGAGCGCTCCATCATCTCTTTTCTGCCAGGTCTCCCATGAACCCTTCATCAGTTTGATTTCACCATTTTTGTCTTTAAAAGTATCCAGAGGTACACCTCGGAAAACGACCACGTCCAAACTGGTGCCACAATTATTAACTACGATTTGAATAGGAATAACCGATTTTACTCCTGGTACTTGTGCTATTTCGTTTTTGTAATGTTCGGGCAGCCGGCTAGTTGCCGGGCAAAACCTGTTTTCTCGATAAACCACAAGTGTTGTGTCATCAGCGTTTGATACCGTTGCTGTTTGAAGGGAATCCTGCATTGTTTCAACCGTAGTAAATAAAAACATTCCGGTTGCCACACCCAGCAAAGTTAAAAAAGACCGAGTCCGGTTTCTTAAAGCCTGTTTGCAGGATAACAAGGCTAGATTCAAAAGGATAAAAAGTAGTTTCATTTACTTAGCAGAAGTTTGCCTTTTTCCAACTCAAGCAATCGAGATGCTCGGGCTGCAGCTTTAGGGTCATGGGTAACCATAATAATGGTTCTTTTTTGCACTTCGCTTAAGGAAACCAATAGATCGAGAATTTCGTCCGCCGACTGCCGGTCTAAATCACCCGTTGGTTCATCAGCAACAATTAATGAAGGGTCTGTTACTAGGGCCCTAGCAATTGCTACCCGTTGTTCTTGACCCCCAGAAAGTTCTTTAGGTTTATGATTCATGCGATCAATCAGACCAACCTGTTCCATTACCGTCTCTACGCGATCACGGCGCTCTCTTTTATTCATTGAGTGAATCAATAAGGGCAGTTCCACATTTTCATAAGCGCTTAGAACCGGAAGTAAATGATAGAGTTGAAAAACATAGCCAAGATTACGGGAACGCCAACTTGTAAGCTGATCGCGATTCATTTGGTCCAATTGAGAATCTCCAATTCGAAGACTTCCAGAAGAGGGGGAATCCACCCCCGCAATGATATTTAGCAAAGTAGTTTTTCCACTGCCGGAGGGGCCCATTAACGCAATAAATTCAGCTGGGAAAACTTCCATACTTAAACCTGCAAGTGGGGTAATGCACTGCTCGCCTTTGTGGTACTCTTTGGTTATCCCCAGCGCTTGAATGTAAGAATGTTTCATTGGGTTTTGGAAATCTTAATCTGGTCGCCAGATTTTAAGGAAGCTGGTGGGTTGAGAATAATAAGATCCCCTGCATTTAAGCCAGAATTAACAGATATATATTCATTGGTAATTTCCTTACCAAAACGAACTTCCCGCAATTCCGCACTTCTGCCATCTGCCCCAACTATCCAGAGTTTTTCTATTAACTTATTATTTTCAGGCTTCAGTGTGAGAGGCACAAAAACGCCGAGACCACTTGTGGCTTTTTTACTTTTTGAGCTGTCTGTGCTTAATAAAAATTTAGCTCGGCAGAGCATTTCGGGTCTTAGTCTGTCATCTGGATTTAAAATCCGAACTTTTACCTGGAGCGTATTTCTTTGTAGGTCTGCTTCGCCAGAGATTCGAGTTAATATTCCCTCAAGTTTTAGCTCTGGTAAAATGGAGCAAAGGATTTCAACCCTTTGATTTAATGAAAGCTTGGAGGCGTCCGCAAGTGGAACATCAATTCGTGCCTGAATTTTGTCTGTCTCGAAAATAATCAAAGCAGTGGATGAATCAGGGGCATCCATTTGGCGCATCAATCTTTTGCCGGGATTTGCTAAAAGTCTTAAAACCACTCCGTTAATAGGCGAATGTATGAGGGTTCGGTTAAAGTCTAACTCTGCTTTCTCTCGAAGAATCTTCCTGGATTTAGTTACGCTTTTTAATGTATTTAATTGGTTGGACAAAAGCTCGATTCGTCCCTCTGTTCTTTCCACATTGGCAGCTGCTCCTTGAGTAGAAAATTTGAGGCTATCCGCTTTTTTTCTAGCTTTAAATAAATCGACCGCCGGCACTGCACCGATGGGTAAAGACTTCAGGCGATTTAAGTAATCCATTTGCTCTTCCTGGACTGATTTATGTTGGTTCAGTCTATTGTAAGCCTCTCTTACGGAAGATTTACTTAACTTAATTTCGCTTAAGAGTTCAGCTTCTTTAAAATTAGCCTCATCTAATTGTGCCTGAGCAAACTTAAGAGCTAAGCGAGCATCGTCATTTATAAGAGAGACTAACTTTTGGCCCTTTTTGACGGTATCACCCTCAAGAATAAATACCTCATCAACGATCCCGTCATACAAGGAAGGAACTCGCGTCGGATAAGGGTCGGGCTCGATCCATCCGCTGGCTTGAAACAGAACTGTTGCTTCCTTTGTAGCATCTACGTTGCTACTGTGTGCTTCTTCAATGGGGTGAAGCACAGCTTTGGTTACTACGACAGTTTTTTCATTCCACAAGCCACAACCTGCTAAGGCAATTGGAGCAAGGCAGATTATAATTGAAATGTAAGCTTGGAATGACTTTTTGAAGGTTTTAACTCGAAAACCACAAAATTTGATAATTAAATAGTTCATTGTTTGATAAATTGACTTAATCGAAAGTGATCCATTATTCGGATGCACTTACTAAGAAAATTTGAATCAAACTTGAATCACCTGAGGTAGTGTGTTGTACCTTCGAAAATTTCGATAGGGTTGTTGCTTTATATTACTTGAGGGAAAGTTATTCTTACTAGATTTAAGTACGAAATATTGTTTTTTTTGAAAACACTGAAAAGAAGCCGAAAATTCAATGGAATTGGTAGAAATTGAGTAATAATCAAAACTATCAAGGCAAACATGCTTATTGGGATCGGCATTGCTTGAATCATAACAATTTTCGCATGCAGCGAAGGAATTTTCACAATCTGCACACAAGCACTCTTCAAAGGGGAGTGCCAATAAGACTGCAATCAACAGATAGATTATGTTCACTCTAACAATTTATTTAAGAGGATATACATGGTCAAGAAATTATGACCTTGCAGTAGCATAGATAAAACAACTTGAGTCCCGTAAGTGGAGGTTGTGACTTCTTACAACAAGCTTGCCACCTCGCGGTTTTTAGTTCATTATGGTTCTTTTGTTTAAATCCCCGTCTATTCTATTATGTCCAACATAACCGAAACTATCCTCAAGGTTGACAGCCGCGTAAAACATGGCACCAGTCTTTCCAAAAAATTAAGATCACAAGGCCGTATTCCTGCTGTATTTTATGGTAAAGATATTCTCAAGCACTATTCTGTGGATGACAGTAAGTTTCGTGCCTTAATGAGATCCTCAGGTGGTACCCTCTCTCTTATAGAACTTCAGGAGGATTCGGGTGACAAAGAGCTTGCATTGTTAAAGGATATTCAAATTGATTCCGTCAAGGATAACATTTTGCATTTGGATTTTGTTCAAGTTACCAGAGGTCAGACTCTTG
>JABBBW010000060.1 GCA_018607205.1 Opitutales bacterium
GTCCTGAGAATAATACTCTGCACTGACAATTTGAAACTTTCCATTTTTTGTAGAACTACCAGAAAAATTAGGTGGTGGTGGAATATTAACCGGCAAAGAAGGGGGCCTTTTATTCGGCTTGGATTGGGCAATACTCTCAAGTGAACTTGCTGGAAAGATTGAAATAAAAGACAAAATAGTAAATACATTTAAAAACTTTTTCATGATTCTGATCAATGAACTAAATTTAACTATTGTTAAACTCTAATATTTTTATGAAGGGACTTTATAAACAAAAAACTCCCCCGGTCTTGCCCAAACCGAAGGAGTCTAAGTGAACAATTACGTTCGCGAATAGTTCAACCTAATTATGAGTTCTTTTGCAACACTTTAAATCAATCAAAAAATCTATTTAAACAACTATTCGTATGAAAAATTATTATGATATTAAAAAACCAAAAAAAATGATTATTATTTTTCTTTTCGCCACGAATATCATTGATTTTAAGTTTACGGTTGCTCCAAGCGCAATCATGCTTAGCAACTATAGCATACTATGTTTCTGACTATTTTATTACATGCATGACCTACGACTTATCGGAATTACTTTTTTAGGGATCATCTTATTTTTTACGAGTTGCCGTAAATCTTCAGTAACATCTATACCTAACGCCCCTCCTCCCTACCCTAGTTTCCCGGTTCCTCAAGAAAGGTACCAGTCCTCTCAAGTATATGGTGGTCAGCCGAGCAACTCCACCTACATACCGCCTTACAGTGAACGGACTAACTACCAGAAGTCAGTTTCTTCTGAAAACCAATCCTTTTACACCCCTCCCCCTGCAGGTCCTCCCAGGCAACGGATATATGAAAAACCTACTCTTCAATCCCAACCCTATCCAAGACAGGGACAAGAAACTAACTCTGCAAGGTTTACTCTAGAGGCAAGAGCAGACCTTTGGGCATTAGTTCAAGATGACAAAGGTGCGGAATTACAATGGTTAAAAATGAAACCTGGAGAAACATCTACGATCTCCCACAGCGGTGACCTAACTATCACCTGCTCATCAGGCGATAAATTATTAATTAAGGACAAATTTGGCAAAAAGATTGAGACTAATCCAAATGCCAGTGGCATTTCGATCGTTCGTTTAGCTGCGAACTAGAGTTTTTAATTCAAAAACAAACGACTTAGGGCAGTCGTATAATACCGTTGTCTTTACTGAATGTATTTCCCTCTTCAAGAAGTTGAGGCGGAGGGTGGGCTAGGGTGATATCTATAGATGAGCATATACCTTGAGAAAAATGAAAGGTAATCAAACTCCAATCAAAAATCTCTCCAGTTTCTTCATCTTTTACAGGTCTACGATAGTCCCACAAATAATCCGATTTTTGTCCAAGGGTTCTTCCTTCTGGTTGCCCCATCAAGTCTTCCACCTCAATTCCGTTTCTCCCCAAAGTCAAATATTCTAAATTTGACTTCTTGTAGAAAGAAGAGGCGGTCGAATTTGAACCAATTCCATTTGGACTACTTCTCAATGCAGTGCGATTGCACCCAACGAAAACAATCATTAAGAGTAAAAAACTTAAAAGGCTTATCCGTTGCACAATAAAGAGGTTAAAATGGCGGAGAGAACGGGATTCGAACCCGTGGAGGAACGATTAGTTCCTCACCGGTTTAGCAAACCAGCGCATTCGACCACTCTGCCATCTCTCCAATTTGAAATATTATTCCTATCGGGTTTGGGTAATTTGGTAAATCTAAAAAAAATGTTATTTCTTCATAATTTTTCGTAGAGATAGCAAATTCTTCTCAGCCAAATCGTCTCCACGCTTTGCAGCCACTTCAAGCCACCTCAACGCTTCATCTACATTTTTTGAAATACCCTTTCCCCGCAAATACATGATACCTAGATACCTTGCAGACTCCGCATCTCCCAGATTGGCACACTTTTCAAAAGATTTAAATGCATCCTCCATAGATTTTGATTTAGAACTTCCCCAGTACACCTTTTTAGCATCTTCTCGAATCTGGTCAACTGGGGGCATGAAGGCTGGTTGGCTTTGAGTAGATTCACCTGGTAGAGGGGTTATTGCGGGCTCCTTGATAGGTTCCGACACAGGGTCAGTGTTAGCAGGCTCGGTTTTTCCATATACCGAGGGTAAACGAAAAGGTTTATCAACGGGACTCGAAAACTCTGTGTCAGAATCCAATTTTGTTTCAGCTGGAGTGGCCCAATCATCTGTCTTCTTCTTATTTATGGAAATATTTTCAATATTTTCTGTTTCAATCCTCTCGGGAGCTGGATTAAAGAGCTTTTCATATTCCTCGAGCTTTTCCTCAGCCCCAGCTTGGTGAACTTCCAAAGCCTTTTCTGCATATTGATAGGCAAGATCTTCTCGAGATGAACCAGTTAAACCGTAGGCATAAAAATCAGCCACCATTAATAAGGAGAGCCCAAATCCTCTATCTGCAGCTGCTTGGAAATGAACTAAGGCAAGAGACTTGTCTTCCTTCACTCCCAATCCCTCCAAATAGCATCTGCCCAGGTAATGATGTGCCCCAGGCAATTTTTGGTCTATTCCCTGTTGTAATAAGTTTATGCCCCTTTGCCTAGTTGCATCCTCATCACCAACCAACGAATTGGATAGATCGTGAAGTTTGATTAAAGCACTTTGAACACAGGCTGGAGCGTAGCCTGAATTAGCTGAAGCCGAATAGTATTCAGCTGCCATTTGCATATCTTGCTTGAGAATAGTCTGGACCTCCTCGGCAGTAAAAATTTCAGCCAATACATATAACGCGACCGGATCCCCAATCGCTGCCTGTTTAATTAATTTTCCATCAGGATCACGAAATGATTTGAACAAATATTTAGCAACTAATTCAGAATTGGGTCCCATCGGTTTATATCTTGCCAAGTACCCAAGTACAAAATTGCCCAACCAATGTCCACGACTGGCGGAATTTTCTGCATAAAACCTAGCTTCGAGAAAAGAGACATTAAGATTTTTGTCTCCGTGCAAATGACAAAGAGCCAAAAATCCTTGGGCAAACGCGTCACCAGAATCAGCCGCATCTGTCAGAGCAGAGAGGTCGGACTTTAGCCAGCGGGCCCCTTCATTCCCACAAAGTACTTGATTCGCGATTAAAACGGGTAAAAGGTATAGAAAGATACGACTCATGTATGTTATAGATTATTCCTACGCTAGATGCCTTTGTCTACGCAAGTTCGCATTAACCAAAAAACACCTTCCACCCTCAACTTCTTAAATTTTCATGATCGAACCAAGTGATGGATCCTCAACCTTGCGTAGTCCAGGCAAAGAACCCATTCGGCAATTTGTTATCTACACCGAGCACAAAGTTGGTTGGTTAAATGACTTTATTTCAATGCTTAAAGACGAGAATATTGATATTCTCGCGATTTCAGTCCTCGATACTACGGACAGTGCGGTTATCCGCTTGATTCCAAACTACCCAAAAGATCTAGCCAGACTACTTAAAAGTTTATCTATAAGCTTTACCGAACGAAAGGTTCTTGCAGTTGAGTTAGAGAAAGAGGATTCATTTCAAAGTCTGACCAAAGCCTTACTCCGAGCTGAAATAAATATTCATTATGTATACTCATTTATGCATCCACCAAATGGTAAACCTGTACTCGCGGTTGCTATGGAAGATGAGGATACTGCCGAAGAGGCTCTTCGGGCTTATCAGCTTAAAATTCTATCCCAAGACGAATTAATCCGCTGAGGAAATAGGCTGTTTCTTTAGTAGAGAAGATAGGACTTGTTCTTGCGGCTAAAGGCGGCAACCTCAGCGTCCCATCTGAGTAGAAAAGGCCTAGGGTCAACTTCACTGTCTTTGGTTTTAATATGTTTCCACCAAGCACTGGAACCAACATGTTTATTAAAGAGATTAATCTCAGATTGCTTGGCGGTTGAGAATGGGCTTGGATCTTGCCAACGGGCAGTTAACTGCATCATAGCAAAGGCAAGCTCAGTCGGTCGCCAAACAGACCAATCTTGAATTACTAGGTAAACGCCCCTAACAGACTTGCCTGAAGCATTGGATGTTTGTTTAATTTTGTATGACAATCCCTTGAGATTAAGGTTTTCCAATGCACGCTTTAACTCCTCGGGTGATTTCCCGTCAAAAGTTAGTAATCGAAAAGGATACTTCGTACCAATTCCATGTTTGAATTTTCCCATTTGAGCACCAAGCCCCGTCATTGGATAACCAGCTACAGAATCAAGAGTAGGAATATTTGGTGAGGTTGGACGCCAAACCAATCCCGTACTTGGCCAAGTCATATTTCTTTTCCATCCGATCATTGGAACTAGGGTAAGTTTTCCTTTCCTTCTTACCTTATCTTCAATTTTTAAAACACCAGGTATCTGTTTTGACCAAAGTGCAATCTCTGCAATGGTCATCCCGTGAACAAAGGGCATAGGAAAGGCTCCGACATAACTAATCAATTCTGAATCAATCATTGGACCGGCGGTTTTTAAACCACCTAGAGGATTGGGCCTATCCAATACAACCACTTCTACACCCTCTTCAAAACAAGCTTCCATCACATAACGCATGCAACTAATATAGGTGTAACAACGAACCCCGACATCTTGGAGATCGATCACTAAACAATCCAAGCCTCCGAGCATTTTTGAAGTTGGTTTACGGAACTTTCCATAGAGGGAATAGACAGGCAGATTGGTTCTATGATCAATTTTATCATCTACTGGAACAGAGGCTTTCTCGTCTCCGTAAATACCGTGTTCCGGACCAAACAGGGCAACAAGATTAACCTTACTGGTATTGTGCAAAGTCAAAACGGTACTTTTCCCTAATGAATTGACCCCAGCAGGATGAGTGAGCAGCCCTACTCTCTTGTTTTGCAAAATATCAAATTCACGGTCCTGCAAATAATCAATACCGAGTCTGATGTTTGAACTAGCCAGGCAAAAAGTTGTAAAGGGCCCGAAAATTAAGCAGATCAAACAGACCTGTAAAAGTGAAAAGTTTCGGCGGAAATTTTTTGCCCTTAATCTAGTTATTTCACTATTCATTTATTTTTTGTAGAACTTGCTGAAAATTTTGTAAAGAAAGACCGCGAAAACTCCCATAAATATACCCAAAACTGAACCACCTAAAAACATAGGAGGAAAAGTGTCCAATAGCCTCAACAACTCTTTCATAGAAAACTCAGACCAATCATAGTTTCTACTAAGAAGATTATTCTTCGGATACTTCAACCCCATCAAGTTGATCAAAATCATTCCTATTTTATAATCAGCAAAATAAATCGGGCCCATGGTTAGGGGGTTTGAAATCCACTGCAGGGCAATAATCAAGGGAAGGTTTGCCCGAACAAGTAGAGAAACGAAAAACACCACAATCATTTGGATACCCACGATTGGAAGCATTGATATCCAAATCCCCCAAAATAGAGCAGCCTGCATGGAATGGCCTTTAAATGACCAAAGGTACGATCTTTTATAAGCAGTTTCAGCAAACCATTTAAGAACAGGGTATCGATGAATATTCGACCTTCGTGGAAGAGGTTTGAGAAATTTTTTTACCCTACGAATTCTTTTAAACCTAACCTCTTTACTAATCGGTGGCTTGAAATCAAAAAAAAATTTTCGATCTTCAAGGACTTTACGACAGGAACTCTTTAAATTGTCTGGTCCAGCCCTGAGATTATCTAGCAATGGGGTATTTTTTTGGGCAATTGGAACAAAGAATACATTAGGGAATCTCTTGTTACAATTATCCACCAAGTCCAAATCAATTGAACCGCAAAACAATACCGCTTTTTTATTGGCAATCTTAGCCAGTGATAGCATCTGAAACGGACCTTTGCCCCGGCAGGAGGTTTGATCAAACTTACCTTCACCAGTAAAAATTAAATCAGCTTTTCTGACTTCATTCTCGAGGTCTAACCATTGACTAACCAATTCAAACCCACCCACCAGTTTGACATCTCCAATCAGTGACAATCCAAAACCGATGCCTCCAGCTGCACCTGCCCCTGCCATTTGAGATAATCGATCAGCCT
>JABBBW010000097.1 GCA_018607205.1 Opitutales bacterium
GCCCACCTGCTCATCGACTGCTTGCCTTACTGTATCGAGATCCAATCCCATTTTCTGTAAAACATTTACCGCTACGCCTTGCCCAAGGTTGATCAAACCAAGGAGTAAATGCTCGGTACCGATGTAATTATGATGAAACCGATCAGCTTCTTTGCGCGCCAAAGCGAGCACTTGTTGGGCTCTCGGTGTAAAATTGCTCATTGGTTCAGACATGACTTTAGAATATGGTTGAAAAGTGGTTAGTCAACTTGTGCGTTTAAGTTTAGTTGTGGCATACGCAAAAATTCTTTGCGCAAGGTTTCGGCCCGTAATCGGTCGCGTTCTCCTGGTTCGATTGGTTTACCCGCAGAGAGTTGGACATGTCCCGGTTGAACCTCAATAAACATTCGATCTGCTAAGGCCCGAAATTTCTCGGGTAAGTATCCAAAATCAGCAGCTAAGCGAATGAGCGAAAGATGGTCCATAGCTTCCGAACTTTGGATCAAATAACTGGTTTTTAATGATCCGACCGCCCGGCTAATTTTATCAGTCAACCTCAAGCCATCGTCTTCAGATAATTTCTCTCTGGCTAAGCGTTCTTGATGAACGATGTTTTCCAATGTCATTTCCAACCTCTCAAGAATTGCAGACTCAGACTCTCCAAGAGTTTGCTGATTGGAAATTTGAAATATACTACCACTCGCATCGGAGCCTTCGCCAAAAAGACCGCGTACTGCAATGCCCAAATGATTCACCGCATTGATTACCTTGTCCATATTCTTGGACATTACCAAGCCAGGAAGGTGCATCATGACTGATGCCCTCATACCAGTTCCCAAGTTAGTCGGACAGGCGGTTAGAAACCCCAACTGAGAATCAAACGCATAATCCAAACTTGATTCGATTCCGGAATCCAAAGAATCTGCAAGTTTCCAGACCTTGGAAAAGTCCAAGCCATTGGCCAAAACCTGAATCCTTAAATGATCTTCCTCATTAACCATCACACTGCAGGCACGATCGTTTGAAAGAACAACCCCTCCCGATTCTTCGGATTGGGACAGCTCAAGGCTTATCAAGTGTTTTTCGACTAAGATCTGGCGATCCAACTCACTTAATTCGTCTAATTCCACAGATGTAGATGACAGCAAGGGTTTCACTTTTCCCAAAGCACTCATGCATTTGCTAAGAACCGCTTTTTTCTGACCAGACTCTGCTCTTCCGGGAAAAGGAAATTCGCTCAGGTTTCTGGCCAACCTTACCCTCGTACTCAATGCAATGGGACAAGGCTTGGGAACCTTGCTTTTTGATTTAGAGAAAAAGAGGTCGTGAAACATAATAAATTTAAGCGGAAGCAGAGCTCTTGGCCTGTAATTTTTTTAAACGGTCCCTAAGTTTTGCGGCCTTTTCATAATTTTCTTCCTCTACCGCCTTTTTCAATTCCTTATTTAATAGTTCCTCGCTGTCGTCATCACTTTTTTTCTTAACACTTCGAGAGGGCACTTTGCCGAAGTGTTTCACACCGGCATGCATTCCATCAAGAAGAGGTTCAAGAACTGGTCGAAAGACATGATAACAGGCCTCGCAGCCCAAACGGCCTCCTTTTTTAAAATCCTGATGAGTCGTTCCACAACTCTCACATGTCATTGATGCAGTGGAAGCATCAACTTTAGAAGGATTTTCATCCAGTAAATTACCGATGGATAAATTATCCGGATTTGTAACCCCTTTTTCCTGAGCACAGGCCTCACACAAATCCATCTTATGCATTTGACCGTTAATGATTTGGGTCAAATGCACGGTGGCTTGGCTATCACAATGGTGGCACTTCATAATATTTTAAATATTTCTTACAGCTTAATATACCTAATACACACGAAAAATACAACGCAGATGATGTGCCAAATATGACATAGGGAACAAGTATGCACTTTCCTTAATCAACCCAATGTATCCAGACGCACGCCATCGCTTGTTACACTTTCCCGAAACAAACCAATTAATTTTTTGGTCATCTCTCCGGGTTTCCCATCTCCAACCGGACGATGGTCTACCTCCACACAAGGAATCACTTCCGCAGCAGTACCAGTAAGAAAACATTCGTCCGCAATCCACAAATCATAACGGGTAAGGGCCTGTTCCTTGGTCGGAATCCCAATACCCTCAGCGATATCAAGGACCGCCGCCCGGGTAATTCCACGTAAAGAACCGGCATCCAGAGGTGGGGTATACAAAATCCCTTTACGGATAATAAAGACATTATCGCCAGTACACTCGGCAATTTCTCCTTTATCGTTAAGCATTAAAGCTTCTAAAAAACCCACACGTTTAGCCTCGATTTTGGCCAATACATTATTCAGATAATTCAAACTCTTAACGGCCGGGGGAAGAGCTGCAGCATTGATCCGACGCGTAGGCACCGAAATTATCTTTAGCCCATTTTCGTACAATTCCTCAGGATACAATTGGATATTGTCTGCTATCACAATCACAGTGGGAGGACCACATCCATCCGGGGTCAGTCCAAGATGTCCAGGTCCACGGGTAACAATGAGTCGGATGTAGCCGTTATTCAAAGAATTCTGTCGGCAGGTCTCACATACTACTTTTGAGAATTCCTCCCGATTCATGGGCAGTTCGAGTAAGATCGCCTTGGCCGATTGTTCCAGGCGCTCCAGATGATCGTCTAACTTGTAGACGCATCCCTCATAAATGCGGATTCCTTCAAATACACCGTCTCCATAGAGCAATCCATGATCGAATACAGATACCTTGGCATCTTCCTTTTCAACATAGTCCCCGTTTAAATAAATTTTCATCTTCTAAATTTTGTTTAGCAGGAAAGTTTCCGACTTGGCGAGTGCCAAGCGAAAATCTTATTCACCGGTTGGCAATCAGGTTGTCGACAACCGAGGGATCAGCCAGAGTTGAAGTATCTCCAATCTGATCAGTTTCGTTCGTGGCAATCTTGCGTAAAACCCGGCGCATAATCTTTCCCGATCGTGTTTTAGGCAAAGCGGGTGCCCAGTGGATCACATCGGGCGTGGCGATCGGTCCGATGACCGATCTCACCTGCTGTTTTAATTCCTTTCGCAATTCCTCAGTGTATTCCTGGTCTGCATTAAGGGTGACATAGGCGTAGATCCCTTCGCCCTTCACCTCGTGGGGAAATCCAACCACAGCAGCTTCCGCTACGGATCCATGTGCAACCAGAGCACTCTCCACCTCTGCAGTTCCCATACGATGACCAGATACATTGATGACATCGTCCACTCTTCCGGTAATCCAATAATATCCATCTTCATCCCGACGGCAACCATCGCCAGTAAAGTAATAGCCCTTGTACTGATCAAAATAGGTCTCCTCAAATCGTTTATGGTCTCCATACAACGAGCGCATCTGGCCAGGCCAAGGTTCCTCCATGGCAAGAACGCCATTTACTCCATTGCCCTCGATTCGTTCGCCCGACTGTGCATCGAGCAAGACCGGTTTTACTCCAAAAAAAGGAAAAGTTGCCGACCCAGGTTTAAGTGGAGTCGCTCCCGGAAGTGGGGTAATAAGAATACCACCTGTCTCCGTCTGCCACCAGGTATCGACAATTGGACAACGCTCCTTGCCCGCATTTCGATGATACCACCGCCAGGCTTCCGGATTGATTGGTTCGCCGACACTACCCAGGATGCGTAAACTCGGCATATCGTACTTACTCGGCCATTCCTCTCCAGCAGCTGCAATCGCCCGGATGGCAGTGGGAGCGGTGTAAAACTGATTAACCTTCCACTTTTCGATCACTTGCCAATAGCGGTCGGGGTTAGGATAGGTTGGTATGCTCTCGAACATTGTGGTAGTTGCCCCATTGGCCAAGGGACCATATACGATATAGGAATGCCCGGTTATCCATCCAATATCCGCAGCACAAAAATAAACATCCTCCTCATGATAATCGAAAACATATTTGTGAGTGGTTGCGGTGTAGACCATATATCCGCCGGTCGTGTGCATCACGCCCTTGGGTTGGCCAGTTGATCCAGAAGTGTAAAGAATGAATAGTGGATCCTCGGCATCCATTTCTTCACAGGGACAATCCGTTGAGGCATCCCTAGTTGCTTCGTCCCACCATAAATCGCGCCCCTCCTGCATCTCGCAATCGATCCCAGAATCCTCACTGACCCGGCGAACAACAATACAGGTTTCCACCGGTTCTCCCATTCGCTCACTGGCACTGGCCATTGCCTGATCTGCATTTGGCTTCATGGGGATTGCCTTGGCTCCCCGAAAGGTTCCATTGGCAGTGATCAAAGTTTTACACTTGGAATCCACGATTCGATCGGCCAATGCCTCGGCAGAAAAACCACCAAAGACCACCGAATGAACCGCCCCAATACGGGCACAAGCAAGCATGGCTACCGCTGCTTCTGGGACCATCGGCATGTAGATCGATACCCGATCTCCCTTTTTAACTCCGCGGGATTTTAAAACATTGGCAAATTTGCATACCTGCTCGTGTAATTGACGGTAGGAAATGGTTGCATCCTCACCCGGCTCGTTACCTTCCCAGATAATGGCGGTCTTGTCCGGACGCACCTCCAAGTGTCGATCCACACAATTATAGCATGCATTGGTCTTTGCTCCGTCAAACCACTCTATCGATACGGGGCCTTCCCTGCGGTCATAATTGTAAGAGCGCACCTTGTCCCACTTTTTAAACCAATGAAACTCATCCGCGACTTCCGACCAAAATCCATCGGGGTCAGAAATACTCCGATCGTACATTGCCTTGTACTCGTCGTGGTTTTTTAGGTAAGCATTCTCGGATGCGGCTTTGGGTGGATGAACTAGTTCGCTGGCAGAAGAATCGGTCATGGCGTGATAGTGGGCTGGTTAATTCAATTTTAGATTAAAAAGTGGCAAATTTTGAAGTTAGGAAATTGCCCATTGCTTGTCGATGTGCTTTTGATGAATGCAAAATCCATGCATACCAGCGAGCTGCAATTTGAACTTCCACCCGATCTTATCGCCCAGTCCCCCAGCCAACGGCGGGATCATTCCCGACTGCTCGTTTACAACCGGTCAGATAACTCGGTCGCCCATCATTACTTTCACGAACTCCCCAAATTGCTTCCTCCCAGGCTTTCGATTCTCCGAAACGATGTCTCCGTACTTAAGGCACGCCTACCCGGAAAGCGGCCAACCGGTGGTACAGTCGAGTGCCTGCTCCTCCGCCCAGACGATCCACCCGACACTACTTGGCGTTGCCTACTCAAACCTGGCGGAAAGACTGCTCGGGCCGGTAGTTTTGGAATAAACGGAGAATATAACGCTCAGGTTCTGGATTCTTTGTCCTCTGGCGAATACCTAATCCGATTTGAACTTTTTAAAGACAGTGACGCCCCATCCTTAGCTCAACGTATTGGTGCCCTGCCCCTGCCTCCTTATGTCCGCCGACCCGCCGATTCAGCAGATGAAGAACGCTACCAAACCGTCTATGCAAAAGCGGACAAGCGTACTGCCGTAGCTGCCCCTACTGCCGGCTTACACTTTACTCCCGAAATCCTTGATCGTTTAAAATCGGATGGTCATCAAGTTCACGACCTTACATTGTCGGTTGGTTTGGGCACCTTCCGTCCGATCGAAACCGAACGGGTGGAGGATCACCCCATGCATGCGGAGGAATATTTTTTATCTCCTGCAACCAAGTCTGTATTGCACGACTCCTCGGCCAAACGACTTGCCATTGGGACTACCTGTGTACGAGCGATTGAACATTACCTGGGCACTGATGACCCCGATATCAAATCTCCCACCCGGGCCGAAGCCCAATTATTTATCCGCCCACCCTATTCTTTTTTGGGGGTCGATCATTTACTGACCAATTTCCATTTACCCGGCTCCACCCTGCTCTGCCTAGTCGGTGCCTTTTTATCACGGGGCGAACCGGATGGGATACCGATAGTCAAAAAGATTTATGCAGAAGCCATC
>JABBBW010000129.1 GCA_018607205.1 Opitutales bacterium
TCATTCATAAGTTTGTTAGGCAAAACTTATGAAAGTCCTACCGCTCTTTTTTTACTTAGCGATGAATCTTTGTCCCTGGCCTGCTTTTCGGCAAATTCATCCGTTCCAGACTTTCTTTATTCAAGAACGATTGATTTAGAGGAAGAGGAAGGGTTCGAAAAAGCAAAATCCATGCTTTTGGGCTTGGCCGATCTATCCAAGTATGTGCTTTGTCCGGATACATTGGTGGCAAGAGATGTGTACAGAAAAGAAGATAATTCTTTTCTCTTCGAGCATCAATGGATGAACGGAAAAGATGCTAGCTTGGAACTTGATCAGGACTTAAAAATGGATGCGGATCAACTCTGGCAGCACGATCTTAGGAGCCTTGATTTTAAAATATCTGAAAAAAACAGGCGCAGGCAGGAACGAGCCCGTTGGAAGTCCCTTAAGGTAAGCTCCATTTTTGCCATTATCTTAATAATTGGATTTGTGAGCCTTAAAATTTTGGATATCCAGGTTGATTCTTTAGCCTCAAAAGAAGCAAAAATGAGGAGCCAAGTACCTTTAGTGTTGGAGTCTCAAAAGTTACTAGAGAAGTTGAGGCAAAATAAGCTTGGTGGAATTGATCCTTTTGGAACCATTGGTCGGGTTGCTGTTTATCGTGGAGGGAGCCTGGACAATAATCCCCATGTTTGGTTTTCGCAGGCTCACTTTGAAACACGTAACCATGTTAAATTGGAGGGCGAGGGAAGAAATGTTGAGTCAGTTAATAATTTCATCGAACGCCTTGAGACCAATCAAGTTGCTGTGGTTCGCTCTGATCGTACGGGTGAAGAGCTTCGAAATATTAAGAGCGGTGGTGGATCCACCTCTTTTGATGTAGAGTTCGAAATGTTGGAAGTAAAAGAAGTCCCTGTTTCTGATGAACAAATCGAAAACGATGTAAACGGGAGTTTGCAAGAATGATAAGGCTACAAAAAGTTTTCTTGCGCATGCAAGATCGTGAGCAAAAACTCCTGGTAGTTGCAATAATTGTAGTTTTGCTGGTGGCGTTTTTTAAACTTTTTCAAAGCGGATTGGATAAGTTTACTACCTGGCAGGGAATCAACGAATTGACGGAAAGTCATGAGATGATTCTTCGATTAAAGCCCGGAATTGACCGGGCCCTCGAACAGCAAAAAATCGACCAGGCAAACAAGAGTTATGACAAAAAGAATTTAAGTAACCGCGTGTCTAGCTTGGCAGACCAAGTGTTTCCGGCCCGCGACTATCGTGAACTGGATACGGAAGAGCGTGAAAGATACTCTCAACACCGCGTGCGTATTACTTTTAAACGATCAAACTACCAACATGTTAATGATTTTGCCGGCTTGATTCGAAATGAAAGTCCTTACATGTTTTTAAGTGAGGTTAAAATTACCCCAAATTATCCGCCAAAATCCCTCCCTTATGACCCTACTACCTTCGATGCAGTTTTCGAGGTAAGTTCTGTCGAATTTATCAATCAATGAAAAAACTCCTCTTTTCTCTCTTATTACCACTTTTTGCGATTTGGGTGAGTGCCCAAGTTCCAGCTGGTCAAGATGAAGCTGCTTTGCCGCAACCTAGGGCAGGTGTAAACGCTCAGGAGGAGTCCTTTCTGGGTTCCTTATTTTCAGATCCTTCTGAAATTGAAAATATTGAAGGCCTGGATGAACCACTTGAGCGAGTTAGGCTTAGAGACCAGGATACCAATCTAATTCTTGATATGATTCAAACTATTACAGGGCGTTATATTTTGCGTCCGCAGAATCTTCCCCAGGTTAAAATAAACTTCGACAGTATGAGCGTTCTTACAAGAAGAGAAACACTTCTAGCTCTTGAAAGTTTGTTAGCAATGAATGGTATTGGTATCACAAAGATAGATTCTCAGTTCTTTAAAGCAGTTCCAGCAAGCGGCATGAATGTTCATGTGCCAATTTGGCTTGATGTCCCTGCTGTCTCTTTGCCCCCAAGTCAGAGGATTTATGTTAAGTTTTTCAAATTGGATTATATGCCAGTAGACAAAATGCGGGAAATTTTAAATCCTTTTGCCACTCCGAATGTTTCATCTCTCCTCATCTTTCCGAGTGCAAATTCAATCATGATTACGGATTGTTTAGTTAACTTGCAAAGAATGGAAAAGATCATTGAGCGCATTGATGTTACTAAATCCGACTCTCCAATCGTCGTGGTTGAATATAATCCAAAGCATACAATTGCTAAGGATCTCTCCGAAATAATGAGCAGTAAAATAAAGGAAGTTTTTCAAAACGAATTTCTCGTGGTGCCAACTTTTTCCTACAAAACATTAGGTGAGACTTTATCTTTTACATGCCACAAGTTTGATCGTTCCCGTTTACTTGAGCTGATTGAAAAGTTCGACCTTCCATCTGGAATCAAATTTAAATCGAAACTTGTTCCTTTGTATCATGCAGATGCAACCGAAGTCTCTAAAATGTTGGATGGTTTTACAAAAGCACAGGTAATTGAAAATAGTGTGCCAAGTAAAAAAACAAAAAGTACCCCTCCAACGGTACCATCACCAAGCTCGCCTACACCCACTCTCTCAAGAGGCAAGGATATTGATTCTTTATTTTCAAAATTTGCCAGCACTTCACCTGACGCGAGAAGTAACGGTATTTTTATTACAGGAACGGAAGAAGATGTAAGAAAATTGGAAGAAATGATAAGAGTGTTAGATACCCCGCTCCCAATGGCTAAGATTGACACAATTTTCGTTATGGTTGACTTAAGTCAGGCAAACCAAAGAGGGATTGATGCCTTGTTTCAGGATTTAGAATGGAAAAACGATGCCGAAACGAGGACAGAAACAATTACTGCAGTCGATAACAATGGGGCTCCTATTGCTGGTAGTGAACAAACAGTTACATATGAAACTGGTGCAAAGACTCTGAAGGGTGGTTTGAAGGTTCCACTCCTAAATTCAAGCCTGGAATTTGATTTGGAAAATTGGAAGATCAAAAATATCAAGTGGAATCAGATTTTCTCACTGGCTTCTCAACGAGATGATGTGAGGATATTTTCTACGCCCTCTCTTACCGTAAGTCACGGTGGAAGGGGTGCTGGTGAGGACAGGGGATCAAGTGAT
Organism: Opitutales bacterium; assembly: GCA_018607205.1. GTDB lineage: Bacteria > Verrucomicrobiota > Verrucomicrobiia > Opitutales > Seribacteraceae > Chordibacter > Chordibacter forsetii. The sequence goes on from JABBBW010000129.1 coordinate 3,113, forward strand.
AGTAAGATTGTTATCACAGACACCCGAACAGTTGGTTTGCCCTCTGTGAATTATGGAGATAATCAAAGAAGCGATTCCGGTTTAAAAGACCGAACCGCACGGACTGAGCTTCATATTGCCAATCCCAGAATTCGTAAGACCGTTAGAGATAGCAGGGGCAACATTGTTGAAAGAGGTACAGTTTTCGTTTCTGTGACCGTTACTGCTGAGAAATTCGATACAACAAATGTCAACACTTACGAAGGCCAAAGTCTCCCTTCTATACGTGGCAGAACAGCACAGACTGATTTAGCCATACGGGATGGTCAGATTATGGTGCTCGGAGGATTTCGGGAAATTCAAATGGACTCTACATCATCAAAATACAATCTCTTAAGTGATATTCCTTATTTTGGTGAGAAATTATTTAGTCCCAGCCAAACTAAATCTACGCCCTCGGAGTTAATGATCTTTATAAGACCTAGTATAATTGATCCAGAAAATCCTTCTGATGATCGTACATCTCAGAATACCAACACCATTGATGATTTAATGAATCCGAAATATACTCCTATGTTTGTCGCTCCATCCGGGAAGATTCTCGGAGTACCAGATCAAGAGAATATGATTTCTCCTCAAGATAAGCCATCGGTTAAGCCATCTTTTTGATGAAGTCTTTATTTTTAACACTTTATTCATTGGGCTTACTTGGAATTTCCCTAAAGGGGCAAAATAACCCTTTTCTTCGACCCGGGTCGAATAGCCCAAAACCACCAGTGATTCAGCGACCAGCTCCGCCGCCTCCCAAACCTATTCCTAGGAATCCAAATATCGAGTTCCGTGGTTACTATGAGTTTGAAGGAGAGTGGAGAGTTGCTTTATTTGATAAAGTAAAAAACCAAGGCTTTTGGCTTGTTGAGGGAGAGGTACTTGAGGGTATTGAAGTAGAAAGTTTTAATTCCGAAACAGAGATCATTAAGCTTAAGGGAGGAATGACTCTTTCACTTAAAAACTCAGATAAGTCGGTTTTACCTGTTCCGAGTGGTCAGGTAAAGTCGAGTAAAGCTACTATTCCTGGAAAACCTGCTAGTCAGGTCAAAAAAACGAATATTCCCCCGCCAAGGAGGAGATGAAAACTTAACGATATGGATAAACCTACCCAAGCACTACAGGTTGAGCAGTCGAATGGAGAAGTCCCTATTCGCAGTGATGATTCCATGAATTGGTGGCCTGATTTGTCAGATTTAGACAGGTTGAATGTTCTTAATAATCCGATGGAAGATCGTGCGAGGATTTTGTCATCCAAAGTGTCCCTGAGTATTGAGGAAACGATGAAGGAAATGTCAGATCGTGCAGGCATTCCATTGGTAGAAAATTTTGAGCTTTCGGATAACCCAACTAAGCTTATTCCTTTACGATTGATCCATAACTATAGTTGCTTGCCTACTACAAATAGTTCGGATGAGAAAATTGAGTTGGTCACTGTATGGCCGCCCACCAATAGAATGAGTCGATGGGTATTTGCGGTATCTGGTAAGAAACCGGTTTGGAGATTGGGAATGCCTGAAAAAGTGCTGCATTCAATCACTGAGAATTTTGGAATTGGGGCGGATAGTTTGGATGATTCCGATTTTGAAATGGATGACGAGCAGGAGCAGCAGGATGATATTGAGGATCAAAATGCGGCAATTATTCGGTTTGTAAATGAAGTCATTCAACGGGCTATTGTAGACCGAGCGACTGATATTCATTTCGAACCACATAAAGAGACGCTCCAAATCCGTTATCGAATAGATGGCCAGCTTGTACCCGTCCGCGTGCCTGATAATTTGAGAAGCTTTCAGGATGCGATCATTTCCCGGATCAAAATCATGAGTGCGATTAATATCTCGGAAAAACGCCGACCACAGGGGGGGAGAATTACCTTTACCATGGGGCAAAGTGACTTGGATATACGGGTGTCGACCCTTCCGACTTTGTATGGTGAAAGTATAAGTTTACGCTTGCTCAATGAGAAGTCACAACCTCTTTCTATGCTGGAGCTTGGTTTACAGGCATTTGATGAAAATAAGATTGTTTCCGTTTTGGAAAAACCACATGGGATTGTCCTTGTAACGGGCCCCACAGGCTCGGGGAAATCAACTTCATTGACTGCATTTATTCGTAAAATCCACAAGCCCGAACGTCGGATTATGACGGTCGAGGATCCTGTCGAATATGAAGTTTCCGGGATTAACCAGACTCAGGTTAATTCTGAAATTGGGTTTTCTTTTTCCAGTGCATTGAGGGAAATTCTCCGTCAGGACCCGGATGTTATTATGGTGGGAGAGATCCGGGACCGCGAGACTGCAGATATAGCCATTAGGGCTTCCTTAACGGGGCATTTGGTTCTGAGTACCCTCCATACCAACGATGCACCCGGTGCGATCACCCGTTTAATAGATATGGAGATTGAACCCTTTCTGATCGCTTCTTCCGTGGAGATGGTTATCGCACAACGTTTGGTCCGCCGATTATGCATGAGCTGCTCCACTCCTGAAAACTTGTCTGAAGAGGAACTTAAGGCATCATTAGCCCTTTTGGAAATTGATCCTTCTGAGTTGATTCATTTGGAGAAGGTTCTTACCGCAGTGGGTTGTGATAAATGTCAAAACCTTGGTTTTCGAGGCAGAGTTGGAATTTTTGAACTTATGCGGATGAGCGATGATATACACAGTTTGATTATTAAAAGTGTATCGGCTCCCGAAATAAGAGAAGTAGCCCTGCAACAAGGAATGACCACTTTGCAGCAGAGTGGTTGGTCGCAAATCAAAAGAGGGCTCACCAGCTTAAGCG
>JABBBW010000027.1:0-3888 GCA_018607205.1 Opitutales bacterium
TGTAACGGCCTGGAATGAAAAACTTAACGCCAAGAGATTAACATTATCCGAAGATAATTTCCCCAACCGCAGCTCACTTTGATAATGGCTGTATAGTCGCTAACAAAGGCATATTTGAGGAACCACCAAGTAACAACATCTCATACAGAGCTAAGCAAAAAGACTTCGCGCTAGATTTTTTACTTCAGTGATCCAATTTATAGATCGACAAGGAGGATTCACTTTTGGCCAAGATTATAAAATCTCACATAATCAACATACATTTTGGAAGGAAGTTGTTCATCCCGTACCGGCCCACCCGCCCATGCCGCATTTCGCATCGCGTAGTTTACATTTACCTGGGCATGTAAGTTTTTGGGAACTTCTCGCTCCCACTCAAAATCTTCGACTTTTCCGTATGTTCGGTTGTGCACCTTACCGCCCGAAAAATGAAAATAAGGCTCAGACTTCCAAGCCGGCCCATCCTGGGCAAGGTACCAAAAGAATTCATCATCCGTGACTCGTAGACCAAAGGTGAAAAACTCGTAAAAATTGACCTTATTTTCTTTTATATGATGACCATGTCCATGATGGGCTTTGTAGACTCTTTGCTTGATAAAGAAATGATCGTCCGATCGTTTCACCATGGATTGGGAGGGAATGCCTTTGTGAATTTCCTTGGCCCTAAAATCATGCCACCATAAACCACTCCATAATCTCGTCTTCTCACGGGCAGCAATAAATTCAAACATATCAATTTCCAAAAGATCTTCGGGCGACCAGCCCTCCACTTTGTGAGAAACCGTCCAAAAAGCACCATACCCCCCATTATTTTGTGGTAGTTTGCAACGCAGTTCCAAATACATGTTATTGCGAAGTGAATAATCCTTTTGGGTATGCACGCCACCAGAGGAATAATTAAAGGTTGTTTCTTTGGACCATGTCTTGCCGGCGACTGGCACGGGTTCCCGCTTTTGAGTGAGGATAAGAAGTCCATCCTCTAAAGTAATATTTTCTTTTTTATAGATGCAGTCGACCCCCTCGTTTTGAAGGTTTTTCTTATTGATTCCCAACCCCCATATTTCTTGGTTAAGTTCAGACCCAGAAAACTCATCCCCAAAGGCATACCTGGAACCAGGAGGACCCTCAAATTGATTATTTTCAACAGCCAACAAAGGCATAAGAGCAAACACCCAAAAGAAAGTTACTATATACTGGGTAATTTTAAGAAATACAGGGCAATGGGATAGGCGAGCAATCATATGGCTAAGGCTTGGCACAAACAAATCGTAGTTTTGGAATTAATTATTATGTTTCCATACAATAACGAAGATTTGATTGGGTCAACCCTACCAAAGTTCTTCCAAGTGGTTTTTTTAAGCCCTACCTCAAATTACTATTAGGTGAAAGTTTGTACCAATAGAGTAAAATAAAATATATAAATTAACTTTTTTTTCACTAATGCGTCAGATTTTATACTTTTATGTTATATATTTTTAGTTAATGATTAGAAAAAAAAAATTGGATCGTTCGCATTTCTTACGGTTATTGGCGAAAAGTGAGCCTGTTATACGTTCCTACCTGCGTGCACTGGTGCAGGATTATCATGATCATTCTGAAATCATGCAAAATACCTTCATTACTGCATGGGAAAAATTTTCAAAATTTGAGGGAGACGAGAATGACTTTTGTAAATGGGCGTGTGTCATCGCCCGCTACCAGGCATTAAAACATCGGCAGACTCAGGCGAGAGACAAGTTGGTGCTATCCGAAAAAGTTTTAGAAAAAATTGCCTCAGAAGGAATCGAAGATACAGCCTCGTCCCAGCAGTGGTTGGAAAAGCTTGAGGACTGTCTCAAGGAACTGCCCGAGCCCAACCGAGACTTAATCAAACAGGCCTACTCGCCCGAAAAATCGATCAAGGCGATAGCGACCGAAAGGAAAACCACTCCCGATGCCCTCTATCAAAAACTACGGCGCATCCGCAAAGCACTTTCCAAGTGCATGGACCTCCCCCCCCGCTCCCCCAAGAAAGACTCCGAACCCGCTTACTCCATCTGACCTACCCTGCCCGATGAACGCCTCCGATCACAACCTCATTGAACTTTACCTCGAAGGAAACTTACCTGCCGACAAATGGAAGGAATTTTCCCACCGCCTCGAACAATCAGCCGATATGCGTCGGGAATTCCGTAAGCTTTCGCTATTGGACGAAAACTTGCGCGCCCAAAGCATTGGCTTCCCAAACCTTGCCGAGAGAGAACAAAATCATACACCGCACCCCATTCTTCCATGGATCATCTCCGCAGCCTGTATGGTGGCATGCTTTTTTATCTGGGAAATTAATCAGAAGAACCAACCTTTGGAAAAGGCTGTAATCGCCGATACTAGTACTGCTACCCCGTCCGCACCTATTGCCGAATTGATCGATTTCTATGATTTACAGTTTAAAAATACCACAAAACCGGTTGAGAATATTCGCTTCGATCAAGGAAAGTACGAAATTGAGAGTGGTCAACTTCACCTCAGGTTTGACGACTCTGTGGAACTATTATTCAATGGTCCTGGATCTTTCGAAATTCTCAACCCGAAACTTGTCAGCGTAACTCAGGGCAATGTTCGTACCATCGTTCTCAATGATGAGGGTAAGGAATTCACTATTCTTTCTCCTACCTCAAGGTACATCGACTGGGGCACTGAATTCTCCCTCAATATTTCCCCAAGCGGTGATGATTTGGTCAATGTTCATGAGGGTGCAATCGAAGTGCAGAGCATGGTTACCAAAAACATGTCCAAAATGCTTACCCGCTTTTCGATGGTTACTGATAGTCCGGAATTTACTCCAGTACTTGTTGATAAACAGTTGGAAAACATCATGCCTGGTGAGATGGGGGGCAACCGTAACCGGGTATTATTGGATGAATTTGCCGCAGACCCAGATGTAATTGGGCTCTACAATTTTGAACACCCGCTACTAAGCAAAGACACACTTCTGCAAAGAATCCCTAAGGCGTGGGAATCAAGCAAGGGTAACATGCTTCCAAATAGGTGGGTAACTAATCTTCACCTGACCAACACCGATGCTTCGCACGGCATTTTCCATGGGGCTAACCGTACCAATGGCAGATGGCCCCAAGGAGTTGGGCTGAATCTTTTCCAAAAAGATGCCCACCTGAGCCTCGATCTGAAGGGGGAGTATGAAAACTTTTCCTTTTCTTTTTGGCTAAAGCCAACCGGAAAATTGGATAACCCTTTAAATAGCTTAATTAGGCCCTTCCGATGGGAAAAATTTGGGAATTTATCCATCGAAGTTACCCGGTCTGGGAAATTGAAACAATTCTTATGGGGAGAACCTCATATTGAGGAATTCCAGCCTTCCAAAAGAAAATTAACCCGAGATTGGAACCACATTGCTTACACATTTGGCAAAGTTAATGAAAAGACGGTTAGCAGCCTCTATTTGAATGGCAAATTATACAATAGGGTTTTTCCAAACTTTACCGATTCGATCGTTATGAGAAATGTGATTATCGGATGCACTAACAACAATTATGGGAAGTATTTGAACCAGTTTAATGCCGTTTTGGATGAGCTGGTCCTGTGGAAGAAAACTCTTAACAGAAAGGAAATTACGAAATTTTACCGCTCAGGTCTCCCCACCTATGAGTTAAATGACCTCACACTCGCAGCAACATCGATTTCTCCATAGCCAAACTTAAATTTAACCAAGTATTATCGAAGTAGAAAAACTATACCAACTAATAAACTAAGTAGCCTAACTGAAATAACAGCCGCCAACCAAACGACCCTAGACGATGAAAAGATTGCAAAGTGCCAACACTTTTTAAGTTTGATTTTAATACAATTGTTATTTTTTTTATACTATTTCTAATTAACATTATGTATAAA
>JABBBW010000027.1:3898-5924 GCA_018607205.1 Opitutales bacterium
GTGGGCTGGACTATTAGGGAAAGATGATTCTTTTGTCAACAGCATGATAGGCTTTATTTCAACCAACAGGTCACTTTAAGCTACCCTAGTAAGCGCAGTCCAACCTATATAAAAGTACGCAAACTATTAAAATTTAAACGATTTATATATTGCAAAATGATGGGGTAATAAATAAATGAACTATCAAACGATATAAGGTAATTAACTGATTTTTTAATAATATTACGTAAAAACAATAATTTTAATGGAAAAAATATTTATAACCTGTCAAGAGGCCAAAAGAATACTCGGCTATAAAAACCACAACTCAATCAATTATCTCGTTCAAAAAAACCAATTAGATGAGTATATGATCGGGCCTTTAAAACGCAAACTCTACAGCCTACAAGAAGTACGAGCCCTGCAAGAAATTAAAAAGGGCTCCAACAATTCTGTTAATCCGTAATATGGCCGAGTATATCGTAAAGGCTTTTCACACACAGCCCAATTATCTGCTAACCATGTCGGAAGCTGCCCGGGTGCTGGGAAATAAAGACTACCGGGCAGCGGAGAAGCTCATTAACCAAGGCCATCTCAAGACTTATTCCATTCCTGGACAAAAACGGGTATTGGTAAAATACCACGAAGTGATGAGCTTAGGGCAGAGAGACAAACAGCACTAAGTGCATTTGCTTGTAGTCCCATGAAAGAAAGCCTGAAACCGACCCACAAAGAGGAAAAGGAAGAGTTCCTTGCTTTTTCGGAAGCAGCTAACCTTCTTGGTAGTGGCAACCATACCCGCATCACCAAGCTCGTTAAGCAAGGTATCCTCCCTGCCTACTCCCTGCCCCTCACCACCAAGCTTAGAGTCAAAAGGTCAGATGTTTTTAAAATAGCCGAGCCGAGCCATTGAGTCGTAAACACGAATGAAGGACGATTTATCAGATTTTCGAATGCTCCGGGATGAAAACCTTCTCGACCGCTATGTTTCCCTTACTAAGGCAGCTACTATTCTCGGGTACGCGAGCTATGTTTCGGTCAACGCATTGATCCAAAACAAGAAAATACGCCCCTACTGGCTGCCAGGCAATAGTAAGAAAAAGATCCTCCTCAGCGACCTCCACAAACTTTTAGAAGAGGCTCGCTCTCGCCCCGCACCAAAAAAGCGGGGTAAAGGGCGGCCTTCCATTATTTAAACTTACAGCAGATGTATTGATGAAAGTTAATCAGGAAGAAAAAGAATTTATCACCTTCACCAAAGCGGCCCGCTTGCTCGGATACACAAGTTCGCAGATTATCAATCGATTGATCGACGAAAAGCACCTAAAAGCCTACTCCTTCCCCGATAGCTCCACCCGCAAAGTTTGCCGCCATGAGGTGTTGTCCCTAATCCAGCTGTCCGTATCCAAGGATAGTGTGGACTCAGAATAAAAGCGCTACCCGCCCTTCTCTCTTTCTGCCCATTTTACTTACTTTCAGCGAGGCTAAGGATCGCCCAAAAAAAAATGTGCCTTTTTATGTATTATTTTTCCGACTAGTGTTAATAGTATTGTATACAAACATAATAGTTTATCACAATATTATTTATTATACGCAAAAGCAATAATTTTATAAGCACCCATCGTCCCTAATCTGTTTATGAGACTCCCTAGCCGTTACCTTCTTAGCACATACTTGATCACTTTTTTTGCCCTCTTGGGTATACCATCTATTCAAGGGCAGACTGTGGTACCCGCTGGCCTAGGTCAGATGAGCGTCACCCAACCATCACGCACCACTGCTATACTTACAGGACAATTACTTAGCACAGGCGGGCAGAACCCAACCGTGAAGATTCGCTGGGGGGATGAGGACAGAGGAGCCGCAGTTACCCCATCCAATACATGGGACAATGAAGTAACCGTTTCCACCAATCAGGCTGTTGGTTCCTTTTCCACGACGATAACTATTCCAAACTTGGAGAAAGTTTACTATTTCCGTGCGGTGGCATCTAATGGCGGTGGGACGGTGGTAAGCAATAAGGTCGGGGTTTTTGTACCCTCTGCAC
>JABBBW010000023.1:0-5009 GCA_018607205.1 Opitutales bacterium
TAACCAAGTGGATGCATCCGTCTTGCCAGGCATGTAAGAATATTTTCTGGCTGATTCCGTTCATTTCGAATCACTGTGTTTTCCATTCTTCTTACATTTTCCAAAAGAAACCATTCGGGCTGGAGTGCCTCCAGAACCTCAATCCCAGGAAGAATCAAACGATTGCGCTCGTCCTCCAACGGTCTATTTCCCGCCCGAATGGCCGAAGATATACGCCCAGCCCCGTTTGATGACATACCCTGACAGGGAGGAGATAGAGTGAGTAACCAAGGAGATTGTCCTTTAAGTACTTTACGAAAATATTGAATATATGCTTCCTTGACCTGCCAAATATCGCCTTCGAAGACCTGTGCACCCGGGAAATTTTTACGAATTAAAGAAGCTCTTGAAGGAAGCAATTCACAAGCAGCAATTACCGGAATTTTGCTTCCCCATTCGATTCCCACATCACCCAATCCTCCTCCTGAAAAAAGAGAGCCAGCCAAACGAATTTTATTTTCCATTTTTTTTGGACTGTTCAAGGTTCTGTTCTCCCAATTCAAAAAGAAATTGTCACGTTTAAAAGTAAAGACCTAAGAGGTGTAGACTAGAAAGCATCCAATTTTAAAATAGCTTCTTTTGGCTTACCTTACTTTACTTACTAAGACTTCGCCTATAGGAATGAAATGTTTTCGCAGATGTATTCTACATAAAAAAATTCCTTAATTCTATAAAGCCTCTCCCGTATTTTGAAATCATTTATTACATTACTTACTTTAAAAGTAATCCTCACAACCGGTGCTTTTGTTCTTGATGCCAAGGTAGACTTTAACACACAAATTCGCCCAATTCTTTCGGACAAATGTTTTAAATGTCATGGCCCCGATGCAAAAAATCAAAAGTCCGATTTTCGCTTAGATTCATTTGAGGAGGCGAACAAGGAACACGACGGATTTGTTGGACTGACTCCCGGAAACCTGGAGGACTCTGAAATACACTGGAGAATTCGTAGTGATGACCCGCTCGACATGATGCCCACCCCTGAGTCCAAAATTTCTTTATCTGAAGAAGAAAAGGATTTACTTGATCAGTGGATTAAAGAGGGGGGCAAATATGAAAAACATTGGTCTTTTTTACCATTGGCTCAATCCATTCCTCTTCCCAAGACAAAACACCCATACCCAGGAAACGAAATTGATGCTTTTATTGCAGAAAAGTTGGAGTCCTCCAAACTTTCAATAAGCGAAGAGACGGATCGAAACACCTGGCTAAGAAGGGTCACATTTGATCTGACTGGTCTGCCTCCAACACTCAAGCAATTGAATGAGTTTTTAAAAGACCCCTCCAACAATGCTTACGAGAAAGTGGTAGAGAGCTTGCTTAACACGGACGAATATGCCGAGCGGATGACCTCGGAATGGTTGGATGTGGCACGGTACTCAGACACCTATGGGTACCAAGTCGACCGAAACCGTAATGTCTGGCAGTGGAGAGACTGGGTGATTAACTCTTTTCGCAAAAACCAATCCTATGACCAATTTGTCACCGAACAACTGGCAGGCGATTTAATCCCCCATGCCACCCGCGATCAGATCCTCGCTACCTGCTTCAATCGTTTACATCCTCAAAAGGTGGAAGGTGGGAGTGTACCCGAAGAATTCCGCATCGAATATGTGGCTGACCGGGTCCATACTTTTGGTACCGCTTTTCTCGGACTGAGTTTCGAATGCACCCGTTGCCACGACCACAAATACGATCCGATCACACAAAAGGACTATTTCTCACTCTCCGCATTCTTTAACAATATTGATGAGGCGGGACTTTATTCTTTTATGACAGGTTCGGTCCCAACACCAACCCTGGAACTTGGAAACTTGCCAAGTGATAAAAAAATCAAGGCCGCCAAAAATCAATTGGAAGAAATTGTTCAATCCTTAGAAGCTAAGCAGTCATATGATAATTGGACTAAGGAGGTGTCACTTAAATCTATTGGCAGTGCTCCTTATTTTTCCAAAAATTTGCAGGATACAAATTCGTCCGACAGCAACTTCGATCTGTTAACATACAAACCCATGCTTTGGTTGGATGCGAATGAACAAAATGCATCATCATCTATTTGGCTGGATCAAAGCGGTAATCAAAACCATGCAAAAAAATATGCTTCTCCAAAAACGATGCCTCACCCAGCCAGTGGACTGATGGTGATGTCATATGACTCCCAAAAGAATGATTACCACGAATTTAAAGAAATAAAGAATATACGCACCGTCTTTTGGGTAATGAGTAAAAAGGTGGGCAATTCTGGTTCTCCACTCGCCCACGCAACCACTCACCATTTTTATTCAGATGGAAGTAAGTTTTGGCATCCTCAACACACTCATGAACATATTCGTAGCGGAAGTTTGCGCCTGAATGGATTAGCTGGCTCTAGCCACTCCAACTATCCAAATTCTCTGGGTATAGTTTCACTTAGAACCACTGGTAATGTAACCGCCAGTCGCTTAGGTAAGGATCGAAATCATGGAGGGAAGTACAACTGGGATGGAGAGATCGGGGAATTGCTTATCTTCTCCGAACCGCTGACTGATGAGGATATTCAAAAAATTGAAAATCATTTAATTACAAAGTGGAAAGTCAAAAAGAAAACCGAAATACGCTACGGTGCCCCCGTGGCCTACCTCTCTTTTGATGAACGCAAGGGAAACTCCTATCCCAATTCTGCCACTCCAAGCAAGGCAGCTAACACCAATAGAAACAATAAGGAAGTTACCGGAAAAAGGGGAAAAGGAATCCATTTCACTGGAGATGATGCCCTCAACTTTCCTTCGGGATTTGGAGACTTTAATCGCCACCAATCCTTCAGTATGGCTTTCTGGATACAACCTACCCAATACTTAGATCGTGGAGTCGTACTTCGACGCTCGAAAGCTTGGACCGATGCTGGCAGTCGAGGTTATGAAATTTTAATTGAGGACGGGAAACTCTCCCCTGCCCTGATTCATTTCTGGCCAGGAAATGCGATTCGTATTCAATCAAAAATACAATTACCGATTAACCAATGGACACATGTCGCCCTTACATACAATGGCTCCAGCAAGGCAAACGGCCTAAAACTCTATGAAAATGGAGCCCTCGCAAAAGTCGAAACCATTAAGGATCAACTAACTCGAGAAATTACTGGTGGCGGATCTCCTTTTCTTGGATTTGCAGAGAGGATGCGGGATCGTGGATTCAAAAATGGTATGCTCGATGAGTTTTATCTCTACGAGAGAGTCATTACGCCCTCCGAAATCCAGCTGCTTGCCGGAAAAACCAAGGAACTAACCAAAGCTGATAAAGTTTCTATCTTCCTAGACTCTGCATACCCAAAATCAATCACTGCTCAAAATGCACTGTTTAAAGAAAGGAAGAGTTTTGGAGATCAAAGGCAAAAAATTAGTGAGATCATGGTAATGAAAGAAATGCCCGATTTACGGGAGACTCACATTCTTGAGCGCGGACACTACGCAAACCGGGGGAAAGTCGTCCATCGTGCATCCCCGGAAATTCTTCCTCTCTTCCCCAAAGATCAACCGGTAAACCGTCTCGGTTTGGCCAAATGGTTAACCGCCCCGGATCATCCATTGCTCGCCCGGGTAACCGTGAATAGATACTGGCAAATGATCTTCGGCAAAGGTCTGGTTTCCACATCCGAGGATTTTGGAATGCAAGGCAAACCACCCAGCCACCCCGAATTACTTGACTGGCTCGCTCGGGACTTTGTTGATTCTGGGTGGGATCTTCACGAACTACTCAAAAAAATGGTTCTCTCACATACCTACCGCCAAAAAAGTAAGATCCTCCCAATTGCTCAACAAATTGACCCGGAAAACTTGCTACTCAGTCGGGCTCCCGCATACCGTTTACCCGCAGAAATGATCCGGGACAGCCTGCTCGCACACAGCGGATTATTACACAAGAAAATTGGAGGACCCGGTGCTAAGCCCTACGACCTAAAAGTTTCCTTTAAACCAATCAATCCGGACGGTGCTCCCAATGTGTACCGCAGAAGTTTTTACACCTTTTGGAAACGGACCGGACCCTCACCTGTAATGATGGCACTAGATGCATCCAAGCGTGATGTTTGTACGGTACGCAGAGAGCGCACAGACTCAGCGGCACAGGCTCTAATCATGCTCAACGGTACCCAATTTATCGAAGCCGCCCGGGCGACTGCTGATGCCCTCATACAAGTCCATGGAACTGCCAAGCCTAATGATTTAATCAAGGAAGCTTTTCAAAAACTCACAAGTCGTCTGCCCAATAATAAGGAAGTCAGCATCTTGCAGAATTTATTGGATGAACAAAAAAAGTATTTCACAGATGAAATGGAAACCGAAAAATTTCTCCAGGTTGGATATTACAAAGCGAAATCAAAAAACAAAAAATATTTAGCCGCAGTGACGAGTCTCGTTTCCGCCCTCATGAATTTTGATGGCACAATTTCTAAAAGATAAAATAAACCATGAAACGACCTGAATGCACCGGATTTGATTCTTCTGTTGGCTTGACCCGTAGAAATTTCCTCCATCGATTTGGGGGCGGACTAGGCGGCTTGGCCCTAGCCAATATGCTTCATGCTGAAACCGGCTCAAAATTCCATCATCCCGCCAAGGCAAAACGAGTCATTTATCTATTTCAATCTGGTGGCCCTTCCCAAATCGATTTATTTGACCACAAACCAAGATTAATCCAAGAAACCGGTAAGGAATTGCCCGATTCTGTACGCAAAGGACAAAGACTTACGGGAATGTCTGGAAACCAGGCAAGTCTGCCACTGGTAGGATCGCCATTTCAATTTGCACAACATGGGAAAAGCGGACAATGGATCAGTGAACTTTTACCCAATACTGCTAAAGTTGCTGATGATATGTGTATTGTTAATTCGATGCATACAGAAGCCATTAACCATGGACCTGGAGTTACTTTCATGCAGACAGGTTCCCAGTTGCCTGGGCGTCCAAGTATGGGCTCGTGGCTATCGTATGGAC
>JABBBW010000023.1:5019-28628 GCA_018607205.1 Opitutales bacterium
CTGGTAACCAAAGAAAAAAGTGGTCAACCATTGGTTTCTAGGCTGTGGGGAAGCGGGTTTCTACCTGGCAAACATGCGGGGACACGATTTCGTTCAGCCAAGGATGCTATCCTCTACCTCAATAGTCCGGAAGGTGTTTCCCGGGACAGTCGAAGGAATGTGCTTAATCACCTTAAAGAACTTCATGAAATTCAACTTGAACGGACCGGAGATTCTGCCCTGGAAACTCGTATTGCCCAATACGAAATGGGTTTTCGTATGCAAAGTTCGATACCAGATGTAACTGACCTTGGAAACGAACCTGAATCCACTTTTAAACTTTATGGAGAGGATGCCCGTACTCCAGGTACATTTGCGGCAAATTGTTTACTTGCAAGAAGGTTGGCCGAGAAAGATGTCCGATTTATCCAACTTTACCATCAAGGATGGGATCAACATGGCGGCTTGCCCAAGGCGATCAAAAAGCAGTGCAAAGAAACAGATCGTGCATCCTATGCACTGGTTGCCGATCTCAAGCAGCGTGGAATGCTCGATGACACACTTGTCATTTGGGGAGGTGAGTTTGGCAGGACTAATTATTGCCAAGGAAAATTCAATAAGGATAATTTTGGCAGAGATCATCATCCGCGAAACTATTCAACTTGGTTTGCCGGGGGAGGAATAAAACCAGGTATAACTTATGGGCAATCGGACGAATACTCATACAATGTGGAAGATGGCGGGATCCATGTGCATGATTTTCACGCCACTATACTCCACTTACTTGGCATCGATCACGAGCGTCTGACTTTTAAGTATCAAGGTAGGCATTTTCGCTTAACCGATGTACATGGACATGTAGTCAAACCCATTCTCTCCTAATTTATTTTAATTATTCTCTGGGTTTTCGTTCTTCCCTAGGTGCTAGTCGAGGTTAAGATAATACCTTTATCGACTGAATGTGTAAACCCGCCCAATTCGTTTTTCTTTTTCTTATCGCTCAAACCCTTCTTCTTTCCAGCGAAGGTTGGGAGCAATGGAGAGGGCCGAACGGAAATGGCCATGCACCCGCAGGAGAATATCCCCTCGAATGGTCAGAAAATAAAAACCTCTCGTGGAAAACCCTTCTACCCGGAAGAGGACATTCCTCCCCAGTATATCAAGGTTCAACCGCATGGATTACCACAGCCCTTGAAACCGTGGCTTCGCAAGAGGAGCGGGAGAGAAGAGCAAATGAAAGTTCCTTTCCGGGCGCTATGGGATTGCATTATCTGTCAAAAGTAGAATTTATCGCCCTGCAGGTTGATCTAAAGACAGGGAAGATCATTCGACAGATCAAAGTTTTCGAAAAGAAAGCACCCCAGGCAATTCATCGCTTAAATAGTTACGCCTCCCCCTCTCCCATTCTAAAAAATGGAAAGTTATTCATACACTTTGGTGCTTTTGGAAATGCCTGCCTAAATAGTAAAACCGGACAAATTATTTGGAAAAACCAAGACCCTGATCTTTGGATTCATCATGAAAATGGACCAGGCAGCACCCCAGTACTTTGGAATAAATTGATGATTTTTCATCTTGATGGAACTGATAAACAGAGCGTAGTTGCCCTCTTTCAAGAAACTGGCAAAATCGCTTGGCATCGTAAGCGAAGTGGAAAATTAAGAGAAAATCCACAAACAAAAAAGGCCTACGCCACTCCCCTAATCGTACAAGGTTCGAATGGTCCTGTATTAATCTCCACGGGTGCAGACTGGGTGTACGGTTATCACCCGGAAACTGGTAAGGAGCTTTGGAAAATAAACTATGGAATCCTTGGCTTTTCAAATGTGAGTAAACCCTTGAAGTTTGAAAATCTATTTATTGTTTCCACAGGCTTTATGAAAGGAGAAATTCATGCTTATCAAATGCACGGCAACCACCCTCCAAGCCTGGCATGGAAAATGACCAAGGGGGCACCAAAAAAACCATCCCCGATAATCGTTGATGGGTCGCTTTATGTGATAAACGACGGTGGGATTTTAACCTGTTTAAACGCAAGAGATGGTGAAGTACTATGGCGCTCAAGATTAGAAGGAGAATACAGTTCATCCCCCACTTTTGCAGATGGGAAAATCTATATTTCTAATCATTCTGGAAAAACCACT
Organism: Opitutales bacterium; assembly: GCA_018607205.1. Taxonomy (GTDB): domain Bacteria; phylum Verrucomicrobiota; class Verrucomicrobiia; order Opitutales; family Seribacteraceae; genus Chordibacter; species Chordibacter forsetii. Next base: position 7,143 of record JABBBW010000023.1, read on the forward strand.
GTTATCCAGCCAGGTACCTCTATGAAAATTCTTACTGAAAACCAGTTGGACGATGGCCATATGGCTTCTTTCGTACCCCTGCGAGGTAGCTTTCTTGTTCGGACCGAAAAAGCCCTCTATCGAATTGCAACGGGACTCCCCTGAAAGCTTGAATTACTTTGCTGGTTCAGCACGCAAGGAAGAAAAAACTGGGCCGGATGGGTTTTCAGGCAGGAACTTAGTCCAATCTTTAATCATACCAATGAGGTTCTGAGTAACTTCATTATTCAATTTGGATAAATCTTTAGATTCGAGTGGATCGGCAACCAGATCAAATAGTTCAAAGGTTGAGAACTTTCGGTCACTAACTAATTTCCATTGTTGGTGAACCATGGCATATCCATGTGACATTCTCCAAAACAAAGGCTTTTCTCGTGTACCTTTTTCCTTTCCCATCAGGGCAGAAACCTGACTCACCCCGTCTGGTCGGTAGTCAACAGGCAGGGTTAATCCGCCCAGTTCGCAAAAGGTTGGAAGTAAATCCACTGCGGAAAGAAAGTTTGATTTATCCACCTTGCCAGCAGGAATTTTACCCGGCCAACGGGCAATAAAAGGTACTCCAATCCCTCCTTCCATAAGAGAACCTTTGTATTTCCTTCGGCCTCCGGTTATCCCCTTGGCTGCACCAATACCGTATCCAAGACCTGTTGCCGAGTCATATGTGAGTGCCAAGGGAGCTGCAGCAACCGAACGTGCTGGCCCATTATCAGAAGAGAAAATAACCAAGGTATTATCAGCCAACCCAATACGGTCTAAGGCATTGAGCAACTCACCAATCCGTAAGTCAGCATGGTAAAGAGTGGCCGCATAGATGGCATCTGGCTCATCCAAATCAGAAAATTTATTGAGTAACTTAGGATCGACATGAAATGGGGTGTGGGGTTCATGCATCCATAAGTTAATAAAAAATGGCTTTCCTAATTCGTGGCTTCGTTCGATGAAAGGAATGGCCATTTTCACATCGTCATGGACGAACATTTGCGGGCCGGCACAATTAAAGGCACCATACTCATCAATCCCATAGGCACTGGGAAGAGGCGAATCGGGAATCATATCGTTAGCCAAATGCCATTTTCCATAGTGAGCAGTGGCATAGCCAGCTTCCTGTAAAAATCGTGTAAGCAAAGGAGCCTGAGGGTTTAACCAGTCCGGCATATTGCGCTTCTGATTGGAAGGCACCCAGGCAAAGTGTCCGTCGATCGAGTAGCGAGCCGGAAAATGACCAGTCATCACCGCGGTTCTGCTGGGAGAACATACCCCGCTCGCAACCGAAAATCTGTGGAAATCTGTACCCTCCTCTGCCAAGCGGTCAATATTCGGAGTTTTCACATAAGGATGACCATGACAGCCAAGATCTCCCCACCCCCAGTCGTCCGCAAAAATAAAAATTATATTTGGCCTCTCATCACCGAAAGAAACTGAGCTGAAGAAAAGAAATAGATAAATGGATTGTAAAATCTTCATAAAAAGCATCAAAGAATCAGGTTTCTTCTGCCCGTCGTAAAGTCTAATTCATGGGAGGCGTCTTTCAGGGCATAGAGCACGCTGATTGAATTCTTGGTTGAACGAACGCCGAAACGCCCTTTTTTGTTCAAAGATATCAATCCGAATTCATGGTTACGCGAAGCACCTTCCTTCATTAAATCCAATAGAATGGTTTTGAGGGGCACACCATCCCGTAAACGATATATCACCTGAGCAGCCACCGCCTGATTGATAATATGCTCACCTTTGCCTGTACAGGAAACCCCTCCAACTTCATCTGCGTAAGTACCTGCCACACTGGCACTATCGCTCACCCGTCCGGGCGTTTCATTGCCTATACCACCAGTGGAAGTACCAGCGCAGACAATTCCATCCTCAGCCAAGGCAACTGCTCCCACAGTACCAAATTTTTCCCGGTTCTTTAACGCTTTGCGGTACTCAATGAAACGGGACATAGTAATTGGGTCATGAAAGGGAAATCCTTTCCGTCGAGCGTATTCGGTTGCTTCATTTCCGGAGAGCAGATGATGCACTTCTCCCCGCAAGGAATCAGCCACCGAAATCGGATGTTCGACATCGTAAATATTGATCACGCCCGAGAAGATTGAATCCATTGAATCCATAAGGGCGGCAGACATTCTTACCCGACCATCCCGCTGAAGTTTCGAGCCTGTACCCGCATTAAAAATAGGATCACTCTCAAGAAGCCGAATCGCATGAAGAACCGCGGCACGGGCACCTTCCTGCAATAAGGTTTCGTATGCAGGATGCAAAGCCTCCTGCAAACCGACGCGATATTGTTCCTTGGTAGCTACCTTGCCTTCGAGCCTGCCCGCACCACCATGAATAATTAATTTACACTTCCCATTTCCCACAGGGATTAGTTCAAGAGAATTTCCGCCATTTGGTCGAGCTTAAGATCTGCTCCATTAAAGACAGGAGCATCGGTGAAATTATTTAATTCCCGGATATGCAAAGGAGAGCTTGAACAAAGACCTGAAACCGCGTCAGGAACCAGGTTAAACTTGGTCTTCAAAATATGGATCCCGCCCACGGCTCCTAAAGCGTCTGCGGCACAAAAGATTAATTTGTGGATCCGGGAAACAATTTCCGGGCATTCAAGGAGCATGGCGGTTTCCCGTTGGTTGATTCCATCCGCAAATTCAACCACAAGAAAATTTTTGCTATTGCTACCAAGTTTGGAGTCAAGGGTATGAAACACATCGAGCATTTCATCTAAGGTTAGCTTGTAGGTGGAAGGATGGCCAAGGTAAGTGAAATCAGCAAATTCTTTGGCACCTGCGTCATTCATATGCAGGATATCCTTCAAGCTAGCTGTTCCAGTCATTTTACACCCATTTACAGCATATCCCATTTGATGAAGAGCCCGACAACATGCTGCTGCGGCGAGACTTTTTCCTGAATTCATAGCGGTACCCACAACAAGGACCAATTTGGCTTTTCCTTTCTTTGCTGGGGTTTTCTTGAATTTAGGAAAGTCTCGGGTGTTTAACACTTTACCCTGCTTATCAACCAAGTGCCCATGGATGCGAATCCTCGTAGGATCCTTAAGCATCGCATTTTTAGTAACAACTGTACCAATCATTCCCGAACGAGCCAAAAGATCGACATCCTTTATTAAGTCTTCCTGAATGATCCCTTCGTAATGATCCGGAGCATAACGGTTTCCAAAAACGAAAACCGCTTTGGATCCATTGTGCACAGCATGTATTCGACCCGACACATTCTCCAAAGATGAATGTTGCCCAATGCGACGAATCGAGCCAAATACGAGATCTCCAGGCTCAGGAGACTTATCCAACATTTGATAACCAGCAATGGATGATTTTTGTAAACAAAAAGCAGCACTAGGAACAATGAGCCCAGCAGGGATTTTTTTCATGGGTAAAAGGGGTAAAGGATTAGCTTAGGTAATAAAACTAAAATTACCCAACTTCTGTATCGTTGAAATGAGAGATGTAAAGCCGAATTGGTTGATAATTTCGGACCCCCAAAATAGGTACGGATCGAATGGTCTCATTCGATAAGAGTTTTCTTTCCGAACATTGCTATTTTCCCCGTATCTTTCCACTTAAAGAGCCGGCTTAAAAAAATTCTTAATGCCTTTTTTTCGGTTATACATAAACACAGTAAACCATGGGATTCCAAAATCTGTAGTACCAACAGTGACCTTCTAAACAACTTGCCCTCACCAACGAGAAAGCTCTTAATTTACGAGAGTTCAAATATATGAAAAGTTTTTCTATTATCTCCTCTGCTGTTATCCTCATGTTAGCAAATTCTTTGGAGGGAAATGCCCAATCTAAACCCTATCCCACTACCTCAGAATTTGTCCCTCTTTTGAACGGGAAAGATTTAAGCGGCTGGAAAACTGAGGGGAACTGGGTAGTGAATAAAGAGGGCTGCCTGATCATCGATCCGCTGCCCGAACAGACCGGCTGGAAACGGTTCAAAGACTACTTGATTTCGGAAAAAACTTATGGTGATTTCATTTTAGAAATGGAATACAAATACCCCCCGAAGGGAAACAGCGGACTTTTCTTCCGCATTGGAAACCCTCAAAACCCAGTAGACACAGGTACGGAGATCCAAATCTTAGATTGCTTTGGCCAGAAGGATGAGTCCATGACCCATCATGACCATGGGGGAATCATAAGGTTTAAAATGCCCGCCAAAAATGCTTCAAAAAGACCTGGTGAATGGAACCATCTCATTGTCTCCTGCGAAGGACATCATATCCGGGTGGGCTTGAATGGCGTGGAGGTGCAAAATGTTTACCTCGACAGTGAACCTGATGATGGACTTCCTCCCTACGATCTTTCCAAGCGACCAATGCGTGGACACATCGGTCTGCAGGACCATGGCGTTCCACATCGTGTGGTTTTCAGGAATATTAAAATACTTAAAATCTAAATTTGAAAGTTTTTCTCATTCAATTTTCTCCGACTTGGGAAAATAAGGAATCCAATTATTCCAAGGTTCAAAACTTGATCGAACGGTCCTCTCCGGAGCCGCATTCATTGGTTGTTCTTCCGGAAGCTTTTGCAACAGGATTCAGCCTAAATACACAAGCAACAACAAAGGCAGAGCCCGATCAAACCTACGCCTTCCTTTCGAACATATCGATCTCCCATAAAGTATGGATTTTGGCAGGGGTGATCGTTCCCAATGAAAATAACTCTGAGGCAAAAAATCTTGCTGTTCTTTTTAACCCAAAAGGCAAATGGATAGGAGCTTACCAAAAAATGTACCCCTTTACACCAATGGGCGAAGACCAAGTGTATACAAGAGGAAAAAGTACGAAAACATTCCATGTCGAAGGCTTTCAATTATCGCCCATTCTATGCTACGATCTCCGGTTTCCTGAATTGTTCAGACAGAACATCGTGCAAGGAACAAACCTCTTTGTAGTAATCGCAAGCTGGCCAAAAGTCAGAATAAATCATTGGCACACCCTTTTACAGGCAAGAGCGATAGAAAACCAAGCTTATGTAATTGGCCTCAATCGAACAGGAAAGGATCCAAACCATAACTACTCAGGTAGCTCTAGGATTATCGATCCTACTGGAAAAACGGTGATGGAGATGAAGGGCAAGGAAGAGGTTGCATCAACCAAGCTAGACAGGAACTTAGTTGATGAGTGGAGAGATAAGTTTCCAGTCTTGAAGGATATTCGAGAAGATTTACTTCCATAACTGATCAATCCCCTGCCCAAAGAGACTTGGGCAGATTGATCTTTGCTACTATACGATCGATTTGCGTCTCTTCTTCCTTTGAAAACTCCAGGTTCTTTACTGCCTGAAGATTTTCTCGAATCTGCTCAACTGAACTTGCACCCATCAGGGCACTGCTCACTCCTTTATGTCGCAAGACCCAGGAAAGAGACATTTGTGCAAGGGTTTGTTCGCGTGCATTAGCCAAATTATTTAATTCACGAATGACCCGTAAGTTCTGTTCATTCACCTCATTCTTTCGTAAAGGAGAAAGCGGAAGGCTGAACCGACAGTTTGGGGGAATTCCATCCAGGTATTTATCGCTCAGTAATCCTTGAAAAAGTGGACAAAAGGCAATCACTCCCAATCCTTGGTCCCCACATAGATCAAGCAAATCCTGCTCCACCCAACGATTGAGCATTGAATAATTAGGCTGGTGGATGATTGGTACAACAAGATTAAGATTTTTACAGGTTTCCACAGCTTCGTGGGTCTGCTTGGTCGAATAACTACTAATCCCTACATAAAGTGCCTTCCCCTGCTTTACAGCGGTATCCAGTGCAGTCAGGGTTTCCTCAAGAGGCACATTTGGGTCAAAGCAATGAGAATAAAAGATGTCAAAGTACTCCAAATTTGTACGCTTTAAGGATTGGTCCAAACTGGCCAGTAAATGTTTACGGGATCCACCCTGCCCGTATGGACCGTGCCACATATCATATCCAGCTTTGCTTGAAATGAGTAGTTCATCCCTAGGTAAATCCTTTAAAATCTTTCCAACATTACATTCGGCGGATCCGTAAGGAGGTCCGTAATTATTGGCCAGATCGAAATGAGTAATGCCCCCATCAAATGAAGTCCTAATCATATCTGTCTGTTCAGGACTTGGTTTATCTCCTCCAAAATTATGCCAGCAACCAAGACTGAGCTGAGGCAGCTTTACCCCTGATTTCCCGCATTGCCGATAAGGCATTCGTCCGTCGTATCGGGACGGAGGCGGATCCGCAGCGGTCATGGAATATAAAAGCTAACTAAAAAATAAACCGTGAAAGAATCGAAAAGATTATGAAACCGTTTCCTCTTCAATGGGATCCGCTTCATCTGAATCTGCCTTTTCTTGACCCAGATATTCATGAACGCTCAAGTCTCCAACAAAGGACTCCCCTTCCCTACGCTCAACTACATGATACCTTTCAACATATCTTTGAACCACATGAATTTTGGCATCCAAGGGTTGCACGATCAGGAGTTGCAAATGGAATTCCTTAAATAAATCGAGCAGGTATTGGGAAAACTCATCATCTGTTTTACTAAACATTTCATCGACTGCCACTAAACGGAAGGTCTCGGTCTGCTTGCCTCCAACATCAATTCCATACTGGTAGGCGATCGCAGTTGCAAGAATGGTGGAGGCTAGACGGTTTTTCTCACCTCCAGATTTACCCGCGGCTCCACTATAACTTTGTCTTAAAGTATCTTCTTCTTTGTAAAATTCATCCGCCCGAAACTTGAACCAGTTTCGAACATCAATCACTCGTTCTGTCCAACTAAGATCCTGTTCGAGTTCGCCAAGAAATTGCTCAACACGATGGTAACGCTCGCGACGGCGCTCATCATCATCATCTGACTCCAGGTCTCCTTCGAGAGCATGTCGGCGAAGTTTCTTAAATTTTCGCACTCCATCGTCGCCGGCATCTTCCATCATTAATTGGATATAGGTAAGTTCCTTGCGATCAAAAGTGACTCGTGAAAGATGCTCATTTAATTCACTCACTCTTTTGCGTATACGATCCCGGTGAGATTCGAGAGCTTCACTAAAACCAGAAACTTCCTCTGGTACCTGAACCCGCAAAAGTTCTTCAAATCGCTGATGATTCTTTGCAAGGTCTTCCTCTTCAATTTGTTTGCGTACCTGTTCAAAGGAAGAATAAGTGGAATCAGAATATCCCTCCTCTAAATCAAGGACTAATTCATCACGGAAAGCCTGGTTTCTACCATCGGCAATAAACCTTTGCATCGCTGCAACATTCCTATCTCTCAATTTATCGAGTGAACCCTCGAGCTTATGGATTCGGCTATCTAATTTGTGAGTGGCATCTCGGGCTGATTCCTCGATATCGTCTGGAGAATCAGGCGGTGAACCAAATTCATTTTCAATCTTAGCGTAGAGGCCCTGCAAAGCATGCTCTGCCTTTTCTTTGGCATCCTCATCAACATCTCCCTTCGAAAAGGAAGGAAGAATTTCATCCCGGTACTTCGCTAACATCGAACGAATTGCTTCCATGCGAACTTCGTTTCTTTCTGCACGGGCTTCAACACCTCCAATTCTTTGAAGTATTTGATCACGGGTAGATTGTAAGTCGTCCAATTTTTCAAGCATGGTGTCATGATCATCCTTTAATTTTTTTAGGACATCTGACCCCCCTACAATTACACGCTCTTCCTCCTCTAGATCAGCCATACGGGTTGAAATTCCGAGTACATCAATATCGGAAAACTCATTGGCACAAGCTTGTAGTTGAACGCCGGCACGCAATTTTGCCCGCAAACTTTGACGCTCAAATTCAGATTCACGAATAGAACGGCCAGCACGATCCGCTTCTTCCCGCCATTTTTCCAAAGCCTCATCAAGTGACTTTTGCTTGGAACTAAGATCCCACCCTAATACCCACGTAGATGCATCACCAAGAAAGAATGTATCATCTTTTTCACGTAACGAGCCTCCTGTTTTGATGACTCCGTCCAAGGTTAGAGCATCGCTCAAGTCATCAAAGCGTTTATTACGATTATCGAAGCAAATATGGGGAAGTCTTTGATTAATTTCCGCCCGTAGCCAAGCCTGCCTGGTTTTTTCCATCTCTGCACGAATGACCAACTTGGCAAGTAAGGAATCATCATCAGGCTTAACCTTAGAATTCCCAGAACCGGGACAGATAAAAGCAAGACGATCCCCCAGGTGATTTTCTTCGAGGAATTTTTCTGCCGGATCTGCCAATTTTGGCGGAACAACTACGCTAAGTGCGAAGGTGCGAAGAGCACGCTCAATCGGCCCCGTCCACTTTGCTTCATCAGGAAGAACCTGGATCAGTTCAGCGACAAATGGAAGTTCCGCTAAATCTCTGTCCAAAGCCTTGGCTAAAGATGCACGCAAACGCGAAACTTCTGGAGGAACATTGGTGTTGGATTCCAAAAGGTAGTTTCTTTCATCTTCTAAAGTTTCCACCCGTTCATTGGCTTTTTTTAACTGGTAAGAAACTTCAACGATCTTTTCATCAAGTTCAGCAATCTTGCCTTCCATTCTTGGTAACTGGGAATCAAGTTCCCGACGAAGAGTAAGAAAATCGTCCTCTTGCTTAACGAAAGATCCTTTTTCCCAGGCACTTAAATGGCGTTCAAAATTTGCAGACCTTTTACTGACCACCTCCCTTTTATCACGCAACCGGTCAATCTCAGCACCCACTTGTTCAAGTCTTCGATTCTCATCGCTATCCGAAAGGGCACGTTCCAGATGATTAAGTTTTTCACGGAAACGATCCACTTCTCCACGGGCTGTTTTCAGGCGTGCCCGTTCGGCTTCTTCTTGATGCTTTAGTTCGTCCACCCACTCGGTTCTGCGCTCAAGTTCAGCTTGGGCGTAAAAAGGTTCAATGGCCTGACGGATACTCTCGGCATTAGCCCGTTGGTTCATCGATTCGATGAACTGTCCATGGGTCGCCTGAATTTCATCCAATTGCTCAATTTGATAAGAAGCAGTTTCGATTCGACGGTGAGTACTGCGAAGATCATCAAACCTTTCCTGTAAGGCTAGCAATTTCTCTTTAGCTCCCCCATCATCCAGCATGTGTTCTCGGATAAATTGGGTTAGGTCCTTAACATCCTTAATACAAACCGCCTGATTAAAGATAGACATGGGTGAGCGTGTTCCCAAGTCAGCATCAAGAAAAAGCATGGATTCAAACTTTTTATGATATGCAGTAAAAGAATCATAGGTGCTGTAACCACGTTCTTTTAGGATCCGACGCAAGTTGTCGGAGTCTCCTAGATGATTAAAGTCTTTTTCTATGGTAAGCTTACGTTTTTCGACTAAGTAAACTTTATCCACTTTCCCGGAAGGTAAGCACCAAAGCACCTGAGCAACTGTTACTTCAGACTGATATGCCTCATTAAAAAAATGAGCCAGTAATACGGTGTAGGTTTCACCCGGATTGCGGAGAGTTTCCTTGCGACCCTGACCGGTTACGGTGTCATGAATTTCAGAATAAGCTCCAAGAACATAGTCTCGCTCGTTACGCTCACGACTACCTGCCTGACTGGAAGCAACATTATAGTTACGAGCCCGATTGGGTACTAGAAGGGTAAGCAAGGCATCGACCAAAGTTGATTTCCCGGAACCGTTTCTTCCGGTAATCATAGATGTTCGACCATCTGGCCTTATGGTATAGACCTTGTCGTGAAACGTTCCCCAGTTAAGAAGAGAGAGTTCGTGCAAGCGGTATCCGGCCGTTGATTTGTCCGGAGAGAATTCAAGTTCTAATTGGGACTCAAGCATCTTCTTCCTCCATATTCTCTTCTAATTCGGGGGCTCTGCGTTTAATCTGTTCTTTCACTTCAGTTAATTTCTCTGGGGGTAATTTTGCTTTGATGATCCGTTCGACCCGATAGAGGCCTTCATCTTTGTCCCGCACTTTTTTGATAATTCCCCACTCTTCGAATTTGTTGATGAGTCCAGATATTTGTCGGTGAGCTTTTTTCTCATCGTGTAACTCAGGGAAGTAGGGAGACATTAACTCGATCAAGTCCAAGCTCGAGCGGTAGAGATGATCTCCCTCTTCTTGGTTTTGTTCGAAGCGCATTAATTCCTCGCGCAGTAAGACCATGAAAATGGTCTGATGGTAAGACAAACGGGTACGACGTAATACCCTGGGCAAAGGTGCAGAACCCTCCTCCCAGTTTTCGTCCTCTTGGGAATCTTCTTCCCGTTGGTGAACATAGGCGTATCCCGCAGAATCATCACGGGCGACATCCATGCCCATCTCCCCGAAGTGAGCCTTTATTTTTTCCCACTCTGCCCCTAACCTACTCCATAGGTCGAGATCTTCCTGATAAATAGGACCGTTTAATAAACGGACGATGACATGACGATGAGTAATGGCTGGGTTCATAAGCTGGATCGTTGGAATAAAAGTTGTTCGACCTCGACATACCTAGGCTGAGAGGAACGATTCAAATCTAAATGGATTAATTCATCGGAAAGAATTTCATGACGCGGATCCTCACCAGCAATTACGCGGTAACATACAATCTCAACTACTCCCTGTTGCAATGGATACTTCTCAACTATTTCGGAGAGTGTAACCTGATCGACTTCGTCTAAAGTTTCAAAAACACGTGCCCGGTATTTCTTAAGATCTAAAGGTTCGCCCACAGAACCAAGAATATCGTTCATCCACTGAGAATCCGTACTCTTCGCCGGTTTTACTTCAGCAAATGCCTCGATCGCTTTCGGTTCCCAAAATTCTGCTTCGATTAAAGTGAAAAACTGAGGTCGTATATCAATCTCAAATTCCCAATCGTTCAACGGTGTTTCCCGTAGGCGATAGGCATGACTACGAATTTCAGAAAGTGTTTCGCGAACCTGTCGACCTCCTCCTCCAGAATGATCTCCAACTACCTGCCTAAGTTTTCGACTTATCCGACCGTAAGCACCATGAGCAGCACTTGCTTCTCCAAAAAGGCGGTCTCCAAGATTCGAAAATATTTTTTGGGTATCCAAACCACGCCGACGGGCAATGTCGGAAGTTTGCTCGGCAAGTTTGCGGAACATTCGAGACAAAGATGGGTTAGTCATCATTTCGCGAAACCCAAAATAGCTCTTTCCTTGGTCGCAACCACGAAGTGCTTCGTCTGCATCCAAAACATGTTCCACAATATCTCCTTTGGATGCCTTGCCCTGAGCATAAAGATTGGAAATCTCACGAGCATGATCGCGAAAGAACTCTTCAATTGCCCGAAAATCAGACAGAAAATGTTCTACAAGATCAGAGAGATCATAAACCTGATCCCGAATAATATCTTCTCCAAAAATGGGAGCCTCTCCCGTTTCTTGAATTTTTCTTATCTCTTCGTCAATTTCCTCGCGTTTTCGTGCAAGCTCACGGATTCGGGCATCAGGGTCTGAGTTGACCCCGTTGTTTAACTCCTGCATCTCATGAAGGATACGATTGAAACGTGACTCGGTGGTAGCATACCCACGGTGTTGCATCGCCAACAAATCATTCAACCAACTTAGGGCTTTCTCGGAATGACGAGTTAGCCGAAAAACATATTCTTCACGCTCTTCATGATAGGATTTGGTGAGGTAGCGGTGTTCTTCATCGCACCATTCATCCAAGTATTCCTGCGGACTTCGCTTGGGGGCTTCCGCATCCTCCAATTCTCGAATCTGCTCAATATGTTCAGCCAAGGTAGCAGAGAGTTCTTCCTCAGAGGCTTCTACCACGCCCCATTTCTTAAAAGTTTTGAAAAAGAAACCGGCTACAAAAGAGCCTAACCGACCGCGCATGAGGCGCAGGGCGGGTGATTCTTCGAAAAGATGCAAAAATTCCTCATCCATTGGCTGTAAAGTATACTTAGGAAGAAGAGAGTGAAATGCATTTAAGGAACGTCAAAAACAAGTTATCCCCACTCATAGCTGATTGTTAAGAACTTGAGTGAAGACTAAATTTATCATGAAAATGCAAAATTTCCAAATTCTAGATAAAATATTAACGGGTGATGAGATCCGTCGGGATTTTTATCCGGCGAATTCCTTTTCTTGTTTGCATATAAATCCACCGACCATGGGAACGAATTTTTTGGCAAGGAAAAGGAAGGACTATGCTTTTTAAAAGTTTTCCACCCCGAAGATCGAGAATTTGTAATTTCTTGCCACGGTCGAGCAGAACGGCCAATAAATTTTCCTCGTTGTTCAAAAAGTCAATCGATAACGGCTTTGCCTGACCTTTAGGGAATTCCACCAAGTTCCAGCCGTAGCTCAAGTTCCCAGAGCAATTTAAGTCATACACAACCACTCGATTAGGGCCAGATTCAGCTACCAAAAGTCGGCTACCGGTTGAATCAATCAACATATCATTTGAACGAACAAGATCTTCATTAAGCACGAACAATTTTCCCAGAGTCAGATCGTGACGATAAACCGTGGCAGAATTAGGGGAACCAATAAACAAATCGCCTGATGGAGAACCGGTTAATCCAGCAATAGTTGAGAACCGGTAACCATCATAGGAATCAGCCAAGTTTTCCATTTTTCTTGCATCTGGCGAAATTCGCAGAATTTTCCCTGTGGTTGATTCAGCGAGAATTAATCGACCAAGTGGGTCGATCCAAAGATCATCAATCTGCAAATCGTTATGCTCATCCTCATTTAGCCATTCCTTCAAATCAATGAATTTCTCTCCCACTTCATCTTTCGACGGAGCAAATTTTTTGACCACTGAATGATTTTTAAAATCAACAAAGTAAAGAATTCCATCCTTGGATATGGAAAACTGCCGACCTATTACCAAAAAGTCTTGCCCAATATCTTCTTCCAAGTTTCTTGATTGCTCGAATTGAACGAGATCAAGTTGTTTTCGGTGCGTTGGTTTAGAAAAACGCAAACAACCAGAGAGTGAAAGTATCACCCAAAACAAAGCTACAAAATTCAGAATCCTAGTGTATTTCAAAAGTCGAATGTTTAAAGTCAACCAGAAGGAAAGGGATTGATTAAGTTCCTTTCAAAGCAAAAGTCTAAAAGTAGAAGATTTTATTATTTTGAGTAGCGATAAAAATGTACAACAAGTAGTCCAGCAAATTAAAGAAGCAGATGCTATCCTGATTGGAGCTGGCGCTGGGATGGGGGTAGATTCTGGCCTGCCTGACTTTCGAGGCAAAGCAGGCTTTTGGCGTGCGTACCCCCCATTGGCAAAGAGGGGATTAAGGTTTGAAGAGATGGCCAACCCACGATGGTTTCATGAAAACCCAGAGTTGGCTTGGGGGTTCTACGGTCATCGGCATACATTATATCTTAAATCTGAACCCCATAAAGGATACAAAATTCTAAAAAACTGGGGTCATAAATTAAAAATCCCTTCCTTTATATTTACCTCAAATGTCGATGGTCATTTTAACCGAGCCGGCTGGAGTGAACAGGTATTGGAGTGCCATGGCTCCTTGATGCGTTTGCAATGCTTAGAAGCATGCGGTCAGCCAATTTGGGAACCTATGGACAAGGGCATTCCGTTAGTCAAGGTCTGCCCAGATTCATTGTTATGTACATCCTCTCTCCCCACCTGTCCAAGTTGCGGATCTTTGGCCCGACCCAACATTTTGATGTTTTCTGACTTTTACTGGGATTCCTCTATCAATCTAAAGCAGGAGAGAACCCTAAATAGTTGGTTTGATATTAACGCTTCTAAAAATCTTTTAATTATCGAATTAGGAGCAGGAATAAGCGTACCAACCGTTCGTTTCTTTTGCGAACGATCGATGAAGGAGTACGATTGCAATATGGTGAGGATCAACCCAAGGGATTACCAAGTACCTAAAGGTTCAACCGCTCTGGCATCTGGAGCCCTCGAAGCTTTAGAACTATTAGATTTAATGTTGTGGAAGTAGGGCGGTAAATTAACCGTTCTAACTTCTTACCAAAAGAAGTAATCCAACAAGCGTTGCTTACTCCACGGTAACCGATTTGGCTAAATTACGGGGTTTATCCACATCCAAACCCCGCAATTGAGCAAAATGGTAAGCAAAAAGCTGAAGAGGTAAATTAGCTAAAATCGGTCGAACCACCTCGTGAGCAACAGGGAGTCGAAAAATATCATCAGCGGTTCCTTCTGGAATTTCAATATCTTCAGGCACAAATGCAATCACTGGTCCTTTGCGTGCTTTAACTTCCTGCATGTTGGCAATAGTTTTGGCCGACAGCTTGGTACCTTCGACTAAAAATATACAAGGACATTCAGGATTAATCAGAGCGATTGGCCCATGTTTGAGTTCTGCCGCAGGATACCCCTCGGCATGGGCATAGGAAATTTCTTTTAATTTTAGTGCACCTTCAAGGGCAACGGGATAAAGACTTTGTCGCCCAAGAAAAAGCAAATGTTCCGACTTAGCATATTTTACAGCAAGCTTGCGGATTTGTTCGCCTTTCTGGAGAATTCCCGCAACCAAGTCGGGCATATCTTTAAGAGCTTCTACCAAGTTTGCACCATCAGTTGGAGATAAGTCTCTCATTCTCCCAAGAGCCAACCCCAACATGGCACACAAGCAAACCTGAGATGAAAAAGCTTTGGTGGAAGCGACGCCGATCTCAGGCCCGACTCGTTGGTAAACTCCTCCATCTGTCTCACGGGCAAGAGAAGAACCGACTACATTGGTAATACCAAGAGTAAGTAACCCCTTGGTTTTGGCTTCTCGCACTGCTTCTAGGGTATCCAAGGTTTCACCGGATTGGCTAACCGCAATAACTAAGGAGCGTCCCGACTTTGGAGAATTTCTGTAACGAAATTCGGAAGCATGCTCTACTTCTACTGGTACCCGGGCTAATTTCTCGATCAAATATTCTGCTACCATACAGGCGTGCCTGGCGGTACCACAGGCAACGAAAACAATTCGGTCCACATTTCTAAGCTCATCCTCGTGGCCCTCCAAACCACCTAATTTTGCTGTGGTTCCATCGTCCCCAAACCGACCGCGCAAAGTATTACGAAGAGCAGTAGGTTGCTCGAAGATTTCTTTCTCCATGTAAGACCCAAAGTCACCAAGTTCAACTTCCTCAAGGGTCTGATCTAATGGCTGAGCAATGGCCTCGGCATCGTGCCCTTCCTGATTAGTAATGCGAAATTCACCACCCTTCAAGATGGCCAGTTCACCATCCTTCAAATAAACCGCTTCTTTCGCTCGACCAACAAACGCGGAAGCATCGCTCGCAATAAAGTTGGCATCATCCCCGATCCCGACCACAAGGGGTGACCCTCGACGGGCCCCCACCATCATATCCGGATAATCGAGGCACATAACTGCTATGCCGTAAGCTCCTCGAGATTTACCTAGTGCGGTACTGATCGCATCAATGAATCGATCCTTTCCTTCGGGCAATTCTGCGTAATGATAAGCAATTAAATTGCACAGTACTTCAGAGTCGGTCTCAGATTCAAACTTAATGCCCTTTTGGATCAAGAACTTTTTTAGAGTAGAAAAATTTTCAATCACCCCATTGTGTACGAGGGCAAACTTCTTATCATGGCTCAGATGAGGGTGAGTATTGGAAACAGTAACAGGTCCATGAGTAGCCCAACGTGTATGAGCAATTCCGAGGGAGGATTTACTACACCCTGAAATCAATGACTTTGCCAAGTTCTCAACCCTGCCGGTTTCCCGAGATAGGGAAAATGTTTTTCCGTCATGGAAGGCAACACCTGCGGAATCATACCCCCGGTATTCTAATCGGCGCAAACCATCAATTAACGAATCTTGAGCTATTCCTTTTCCTAAGTAACCAATTATTCCGCACATAGGTAAACCTATAGTTCCTCATTTATATTTGTTCAAGGAGTTGTTTCTTTTATAACACATAAAATTTTAAACTGATTTTGAAAAGATTCGCCAATTTAATTTGAATTACCGAAAGTGTTACGCATGGGAATTAGATTACCAATTTGGACCATCGTTTTTCTGGCATTTCATTTTTCTACCAAAGCGGAAACTAATGGGAAGAAACCCAATATTCTAATTTGTATATCTGAAGACCACGCTGTACGGTTTTTGGCTAATTCAGAAGATTTGAGGACATTAATTAATCCCACTCCTCATTTAAGCAAAATATCCCAAGTCGGTGAATTTCATCCGCTTGCTTACTGCACCAATGCTGGTCCGAACTATACTGCCTTTTCCCTGCTTACTGGAAAATCAAAGAGTGCGAAAATGGAAGGTTTTGACTCCAGTCAATTCCTCAGCCAACACTTTAAAACGATAGGATATGAAACAGTTTTCTTTGGTTCTTGGACTTGGGACAAGGACCCTAATTATGCAGGTTTTGACCTTTGGAAGATTTTGGATGACCCGGAAATTTTTGTTAATCCGCGCATCAAAGATTCTAAAAACCAGTATGTAACCGAGGGTCATACAACTGATGTGATTACAGATTTAGCCATTCAATGGTTAAATAAGCGTACTGAAACAAAACCTTTTTTTGCTCTAGTTTCCTTTCAATCAACAAAAAGACCATGGATTCCTCCCATTAGGACGATCGATAAATACAACGCTGAATGGTTTGATACCCCAGAAACCTTTTTTTCAAACCTCGAAAACAGGGCACCGGCAAATAAATACCAAAATATGAACATAGGTTCAGACCTAGACCCTGTACTAGATTTATTCTTACCTAATTACGCTGATCTAAATTCTTCTGACAGTACAACCTCTATATGGGCTAAAAACTGGAAATCTATGAACGATGAACAGAAGTCCGCATGGGGACTTTCGTGGAAACCTCAAAACGAAGCATTTTCTCGTGAATCACCGCAAGGCGAATCGGTTTCAATTTGGATGTTTCAAAGGTTTATTAAAAATTACCTCCGATGCTTATATGCCATGGATGAAAATATCGGGCGACTTGTTGACTCGATGGATTCTAATGTCGAGGAGGGGTATAATTTCATTTACACCTCTGAAAGAGGAAGATTTACCGGTGAATTCGGATGGTTTGGCAGCGAATGGATGTATGAACCAAGTGCTCGTGTTCCCTTGGTATTTGCAGGTTTCGAGGGATTGCATACTCCGGTTTTTAAAACTGAAGAGATTTTCCGGGACTTTGACTTATATTCTCTCATAAAAAATCTTGGTAAATCTATAACCAACGAACCTAGCCAAATTATTCCTCAGTCTAACTCAAATCTGATTAGAAATAATCAACTGTATTTTTCCCACCTTACCCATCCAGGAGAATACGGCGTTTCCCCCCACCATGGATTGAGAAAAGGGAAATATAAGATTGTACATTACTATCCATTCGACGAATGGGAGTTTTTCGATTTAGAAAATGACCCTAAAGAATTGCAAAATCTTTATAACAAAGAGACTCACTCCACCCTTGTCACCGAATACAAAGAATATCTGAAACGTGCTGGCGAATTCAGAAAAAATAAGCGAGAAAATCAACTTTTTTCTGAAAATTGGAAAAGAAAGCAAAGAAGCCCGAAAAATAAGAAACGCTGACACCCTATTTCTGTTATCCCATAAGTTGCCAAAAATTAGTAAAAGAATTCTTAATTTAGCCTTATTTTATAAAATTCTTTTGATTTATGATAATTATTACCCTAATTTAGTGAAAGGTTTGCATAAATCGAGGGGCATCGTTTGGGAGGACGATGCCTTTCTTTTGGTCTTTTATCATTATACATTATGAAAATTATCTCTTACCTTATTATCTGCTTAATTCCTCTTACTATCTATGGGGAAAACAGAAAAGAAAACCGGCCTAACATTTTGTTCGTTTTCTCCGATGATCATGCACCCCATGCAATTGGTTCTTACAATGGATGGTTAAAGGAAATAAACCCAACGCCCGCAATCGATAAACTAGGAGAGTCAGGTATGATTTTCGTAAACAGTTTTTGCACAAATTCAATTTGTGGTCCAAGTCGAGCCGTCATCCAGACTGGAAAGCATAGTCATAAAAATGGCTTCATGAACAACGGCAATGCATTTGATTGGAATCAACAAACCTTTCCTAAACTTTTACAAAAGGCTGGCTACCAGACTGCAATCTATGGAAAAAGTCACCTTAAGGGAAAACCTTTAGGCTATGATGACTGGGCGGTTCTACCAGGACAGGGGTTGTATTATAATCCAGACCTTATTTTTCCTGATAAAAAAAGACGTATCGAAGGCCACTGCACCGATGTGGTAACAAATTTAGCAGTGGAGTGGCTCAATCAAAAAAGGACCGAAGAAAAGCCTTTTTTACTAATGGTTCAACACAAAGCACCCCATCGGAGTTGGATGCCAGCCCTGAGGCATTTGCCCCTTTATGACGACATTGAAATTCCTGAACCACCTACCCTCTTCGATAAATGGACAGATAATGCTCCTGGAGCAAGACAACAAGAACTGGAAATCGACCGACATATGGATTTAAATTACGACTTGTTCGTAGATTTGACCCCAGGATTTCATCAAGAACGTTCTCAGAAAGCTCAGGACCGCTCGGCATGGCGTAACATGAAAAGAATGACACCTAATCAAATTAATACTTGGAGGTCTCATTATAAACCAAAAGATGCAGCTTTTAAGAAAGGCAAACTTTCAGGTAAAGATCTTGTCCGTTGGAAGTTTCAAAGATACGCAAAGAACTATTTAAGGTGCGTTAAGGGTGTCGACGAGAGCTTACACACACTCCAAGAAGAGCTTAGAAAGCTTGGACTCGATAAAAACACCATTGTTATCTACTCCTCTGACCAAGGTTTCTACATTGGAGATCATGGATGGTACGATAAACGCTGGATGTATGAGGAATCGCTCAAAATGCCACTTATCGTGAAATGGCCAGGCACCATCAAAGCGGGTAGTAAACAGGAAGAAATGGTACAAAATCTCGACTATGCTCAGACTTTTCTCGATCTTGCCGGAGCACCTCAACCCAAAGACATGCAGGGGCGATCGATCGTGCCTTTGCTTAAAGGGGAAAAATTGGACAATTGGAGAAAAGAAATCTACTACCACTATTACGAGTATCCCAGTGTTCACATGGTCCCCCGTCACTACGGCATTAGGACAAATAGATACAAATTAATGCATTTCTATGAATTCGGAGATGAATGGGAAATGTACGACCTCAAGAAAGATCCTGACGAAGTAACGAATCTTTATGGGAAGGAAGAATTTTTAGAACTTCAAAAATCCCTAAAAAAGAGATTAAAAAATCTCCAAAAATTTTATGATGATCAAAGCGATACATCTGTAAGACCTGAATATATCGAAAAATACAGGAAGAAATCGTAAATTATCTTACCCTAGTTGTTTGCAAACGATATTTTTACAAAATGGTCTGGATGCATCCAATCCTTTAGAGACCATTTCTTTGAAATCACACGGTAACAATTAGGCTTGGCAGTGAGCTTCGGTTCGAAATCTGTGTAATATGCAGTTTCCAAAGTTCCTTTTTTATCTAAACAAACCGTTGAAGGATACCCCACATCTGTTGCCTTGTCCCCAAATTGATGAATAGTACAAGGTGGCAACCATGTCTTTCCAAAATCAAGGCTAACACGCACAGCCAGTCCCATCAATCCGCGGTTGCGTAAGCCATAAGTCATGAGCAAGCAATTTGTACCCACTCGAATAAGATCAGCAGGATGCTGCATTGGCAATGAAACCGCTCCCTTTTCTATAGATCTCTTTTCAGCAAGAGAAAACTCACAGACTTTTAGATGATGATCTACATGCGTGCGAACTGCAGCGAGTAAGTTGCCATTTGGAAGAGAACAAAGGGCGACTTCATTCGAATCGTTTCTCCCGAGTTTGTAGAATCGTTTCCAAGTTAAACCATCATCATCGGAAAAGCACACCCAGGATTCTGATGGTTCTCCCCTACCCTGACTTCGATAGCAAGAATAGGCTAAAGTTGTTTTGCCGATACGAATAATTCGACCGTAAGGAATGCAACTTTTTAGTTTTTGAGGAATGGTCGGATGTTTCTCTTCATCCCAGGTAAGGCCACCATCCATTGATCGAGAAAGCCAATGACCTGCAAAGCCAACGAACTTTTCGTCTTTTAAAATAAAACCGCTACTAAAACAAAGGAGGTCTCCATTGTGTGCCTGACCAACCGACAAATGCATACGATTTCCATTTGGTGGTCTCTTGGATACAATGGAAATTCTTTTCCATTTTGTTTCATTAGGCTTTCTTTTAGAACAAACTAAATCACCTTGCATTAAGCCATGGCTTGGGGCGTTGAAATATACACAAAATAAATCACCGTTATCCAATTTCGTAAGGTTAGGCCAACCGCAAGCATGGGTTGCAACTACGGATAACCCAAAACAAGTCATAGTAAAAAACTACTCCGGGTTTCGACTTTGTAAAAGATTACAAAATTCAATGAATCCGATGGCTTGTTGCTGCAAACGATTGGCCGACTCCTCATCGGTTACTCCCTTTTCAGGATCAATACAATTATGACAAAATGGCAGAAAAACTCTTTTAGGAAAATTATAAGCATTTCGATAACCAAATACTTGCATCAAATGCTCCACCGGGCGTAAGGCTCCAAATTGTCCAGAAGCAAGTCCGAGGTAGCAGACCGGTCGATTTTCAAAGCTTTCAGGAAAAGGTAAAAGATCAATAAAAAGTTTCAGAGCTCCTGTCATACTACCGTTATATTCCGGTGTGACCACAACCAGTCCTTTGGCGTTTAATACTCTATCAGTAAAAGTTCTCACCTTCTCAGGCTTTTCCTTGTAAGCATCAGGGGAAAAAGTTTCCAAGGGCAGATCTGTTAAATCCATCACTTGGCTTGACTCTGACAAATCGGAATAAAAATTGTGTAACCAATTAGCAACCACTGCGGATGAGCTATTACGACGGTTAGTACCAACAATGATTTCAATCATCTGATGCTCTAGCTTCCTTGAATAAATTGGCAAAGTGAATCGTAATTTCTAGCTACCTCAATATCAGGATACTCAACCGTTAAAGAAGTTGGTGGTTTAAAGAAAGAACAACGATCTGCTGACAGCAACATTCCGAGATCGTTATAACTGTCCCCAGATGCAATCACTTCAAAATTTAACTTTTGTAAATATTGTACGGTTTTTCTTTTATGATCGGCTAAGCGCAACTTAACTTCTTCAATACGACCAGACTCACTGACTTGCAATTCATGACAAAAAAGAGTCGGATTCCCGAGTTTATTAATTAAAGGAAGAGCAAATTCTCGAAAAGTATCAGAAAGAATGATCAATTCATGAGAAGCTCTTAGCTTTGCTAAAAATTCAACCGCTCCAGGCAGGGGCTCTAAAGTCTCGATTACTTCTTGGATTTGAGGAAGTGTAAACCCGTTTTTATCGAGTATACCCAACCTGTAATCCATTAACTTTTTATAATCAGGCTCATCTCGAGTTGTCCGCTTGAGTTCTTGAACTTGAGTTTTTTCAGCAAAAGCAATCCAAATTTCAGGAATTAGAAC
>JABBBW010000023.1:28638-35790 GCA_018607205.1 Opitutales bacterium
GTATAAGAGACAGCCCTCAAGATCCAAACAAACTACTTGCATATAAAATGGGGAATTATGGAAGCGAAGTTTCGCCCATTAAATAACGGTCACATTCACGAGCTGCTGCTCTGCCTTCATTAATGGCCCAAACCACCAAAGATTGACCGCGCCTCATATCTCCAGCCGCAAATATGCCTTCAATATTAGTGGAAAACCTTCCATACTCTGCCTGTACATTTGACCTAGAATCTCGTGCTAAGCCCAATTCTTCTGCAATGGTATCTTCTGGTCCAAGAAAACCCATTGCTAAAAAAGCAGCTTGGGCAGGTATTTCTCGCTCACTTCCCTGAACTTCGACTGGGGAATATCTACCGTCCTCCATCTTCCATTCGATGTCGCAAATTGTCACACCTTTAAGATTGCCTTGATCATCTCCAATAAACTTTTTGGTCATGGTCAAATAATTGCGCGGATCTTTTCCAAAAACTTCTTTGGCCTCTTCCTGTCCATAGTCCATCTTGTAAACTTTGGGCCACTCGGGCCATGGATTGTCATCTGCCCTTTCTTCAGGTGGACGGGGCATGATTTCCAACTGCGTAATGCTCTTGCAGCCATGACGAACGGAAGTTCCCACACAATCAGTGCCGGTATCGCCCCCTCCAATCACTACAACATCTTTGCTGTTGGCTGCAGTTTCAAAAGCTGTAACATCCTTAAGCTCAAGCAATCCCTGAGTGTTAATTGTCAAGAATTCCATTGCATAATGAACACCCTTGAGCTCTCTTCCCTCAATCGGTAAGTCTCTTGGCTTAGTCGCTCCACAGCATAAAACGACCGAATCAAAATCTTCCAAGAGGGACTTAGCAGGCAAATCTTTGCCGACCTCAGTGGAAACAACAAACTTAATACCTTCAGCAGCCATCAAGTCGACTCTTCTTTGAACAATTTCCTTTTCCAACTTCATGTTGGGAATTCCATAAAGTAATAAGCCACCAATCCGGTCCGCCCGTTCGTAAACGGTAACTAAATGGCCGGCTTTATTTAATTGATCAGCCGCTGCCATTCCAGCAGGCCCAGAACCTACAACAGCTATTTTTTTGCCAGATCTTTGGGTAGGTGGCTGAGGAGTTACCCACCCTTCTGAAAATCCTTTGTCAATGATTGAACATTCTATACTCTTGATGGTGACGGGCGGTTCAATAACTCCAAGCACACAAGAGCCTTCACAAGGAGCGGGACAAACGCGTCCAGTAAATTCAGGAAAGTTATTAGTCTTATGTAAACGATCCAAAGCATCACGCCATTTTCCTTTGTAGACCAAGTCATTCCATTCGGGAATCAAGTTATTGATCGGGCAACCACTAGCCATATTAGCTAAAGTCATTCCAGTATGACAATAGGGTGTACCACAATCCATGCACCTAGAGCCTTGTTGGCGTACTTTGTCTTCGTCGAAAGGCTCATGTATTTCTTTCCAGTCCTTGATTCTTTCCAAAGGAGAGCGATCAGGTATGGATTGCCTTTCGTGTTCTAAAAATCCGGTTGGTTTTCCCATAATTTGAGAGGAATAAAAGTTAAAATTAGTGACCTGCAGCCACATTTTCTTCAAATGCGGCTTGGATTGCATCATCCCCTTCAAGTCCTCGTTCTTCTGCTTTTTTGAGAGCAAATAGAACGCGCTCATAGTCTTCGGGCATGATCTTTACAAATTTTTCTGCAGCTGACGACCAGTCATTCAGGAGATCAATTCCTCGAGGAGAATCAGTATATTCAACATGACGAGAGATTAAACTTTTAATCAAATCTATCTCTTGGTCATCACACTCGACTAATGGGTAAGTCTTTACCATCTCTGTGTTTAACTTTGTTGAAACGAAATCACCCTCCTCGTCATAGATGTAAGCGACTCCTCCAGACATACCAGCTCCGAAGTTTCTACCTGTTTTCCCAAGGCACAATACCAATCCACCAGTCATGTATTCGCAACCATGATCTCCTAACCCTTCAACAACGGCATGAATTCCAGAATTTCTAACGCAAAATCTTTCCCCTACTACTCCGGACACAAAAGCCTGACCGGCGGTAGCTCCATAAAAGCATACATTTCCTGCAATGATGTTCTCATGGGCAACAAAAGGAGAATCCTCAGGAGGCCGAACAATAATCTTTCCACCTGATAAACCCTTACCCAAATAGTCATTGGTGTCGCCAGTTACCGTGAAAGTCATTCCTTTGGGGCAAAAGGCTCCTAAGCTTTGTCCCGCAGATCCGGATAGGTTTACCTTAACGGTATCTTCAGGAAGTCCGTTGGGCCCGTGCTTTCTCGAAATTTCAGCACCAGTAATGGTACCTACAACACGATCAGTATTAATCACAGGAAGATCAATATTCACCGCTTGACCGTTTTCAATTGCAGGCATTGCACGTTTAAGAATTTCACGATTATCTAACGAACGATCAAGCAAATGATCTTGCTTCATTTGGCAATAAGTTCCCACTTCTGGTCCAACATCAGGGCGGTGTAAAATTCCGGAATAATCAAGGCCTTTGGCTTTCCAATGATTAATTGCTTTTCTTAATTCGAGCATGTCTACCCGACCAACCATTTCGTTTATTGTACGAAAGCCTAGTTTGGCCATGGTTTCCCGAATTTCTTCAGCAACAAAATTCATGAAATTGACAACGGCATCTGCTCCACCGGCAAACTTTTCACGCAACCTTGGATCTTGAGTGGCTATACCCACAGGACAGGTGTTCTTGTGGCATACACGCATCATCAAACATCCAAGAGTAATGAGTGGTGCAGTGGCGAAACCAAATTCTTCGGCTCCCAATAGGCAGGCAATAACCACATCTCTACCCGTTTTGAGTTGACCATCAGTCTCCAAAACAACTCGACTGCGCAAATCATTTAGCAACAAAGTTTGATTGGTTTCCGCCAATCCTAATTCCCATGGAGCACCTGCATGCTGGATGGATGACCGGGGGGATGCACCCGTTCCACCGTCATATCCCGAGACAAGGATGACATCTGCCTTTGCTTTGGCTACTCCCGCAGCAACTGTGCCCACACCCACTTCCGAAACTAATTTTACATTGATACGAGCATGATGATTGGAATTTTTCAGATCGTGAATCAGTTCAGCCAGATCTTCGATTGAATAGATATCATGATGTGGTGGTGGAGAAATCAATCCTACGCCAGGGGTAGTTCCCCTTGTTTTGGCAATAGGTGGGAGGACCTTGTGACCGGGCAATTCGCCACCTTCTCCAGGCTTGGCTCCCTGTACAATTTTAATTTGTATTTCATCCGAATTCACCAAGTAAAAACTAGTTACTCCAAAACGGCCGCTCGCAACCTGTTTGATTGCGGACCGCCGGGAATCACCATTTGCATCAGGCGTAAAGCGCTCAAGATCTTCCCCGCCCTCTCCAGTATTGGATTTACCACCTAGTCGATTCATCGCGATAGCTAAACTTTCGTGAGCTTCCTTTGAAATCGACCCGTATGACATTGCTCCGGTTTTAAATCGCTTAACGATATCTGATGCAGACTCAACTTGGTCTAATGGAATTTCTTTTGCAGAATCGAAATTAAAATCCATCAATCCGCGTAATGTGAACAGATCTCTTGATTGATCATTCACCGCATCTGAATATTCCCGAAAAACAGAAAAATTTCCAAGTTTGGTAGCTTTTTGTAATTTATGGATGGTAGTGGGATTAAAAAGATGCTTTTCACCATTTGCTCGCCACTGGTAAACACCGCCAGGATCTAAATCTGAAGCTCTGCCGTCTGGTCGCTCGGAAAAACCAGTACGATGACGAGTGAGTGTTTCTTCCGAAAGAGCGCTCAACCCAATACCTGAAACACGGGAGGATGTTTTGGTAAAATATTGGTCGATGACCTCCTGGTTCAAGCCAATCGCTTCAAATATTTGTGCCCCCCGATAAGAGGCAATTGTGGAGATCCCCATCTTGGACATGGTCTTGATGACTCCGTTTAAGTTTGCCTTAAGAAATTTTTGGCACGCAGAATCAGGGTCAGCCTGCAAATCTCCAGTATGTATGAGATGGCGAACGGTTTCCAAGGCAAGGTAAGGATTGATCAAATCAGCTCCATACCCAAGCAATAAAGCGAAATGCTGGACTTCCCGGGGCTCTCCCGACTCGACAATAATCGATACTTTCGTGCGTGTGCCTTTTCGAATCAAATGGTGGTGTAACCCAGAAGACGCAAGCAAACAAGGTATAGCTGCTTGCCCGGAATTAATTCCTCGATCTGAAATGATTAACAGATTAACTCCGTTTTCAATCGCTTGGTCAGCTTGAAGGAAAAGATCCCCCAAGGAAGCCTCCAATGCCTTGGCACAAGGCTTTTCTTTTCTATCAGCATTAAACAAAGCTGATAAGGTCACCGATTTAAACGGGGCGGGCAATTCTCCTTGCAGTTGACGAATAACTTTGTCGTCCACTAATGGACTTTCAAATTTGATCATTCGTGCACTGTCGGGACCTGGCTTGGTAAGGTTTCCTTCCGAGCCAAGAAAAGTAACCGATGCAGTCACAATTTCCTCACGAATAGGATCAATGGGCGGATTGGTTACTTGGGCAAAAAGTTGTTTGAAATAATTATAAACAAGTTGTGGCTTTTCTGACAAAACTGCCAAGGGGGAATCATTACCCATCGAGCCTAATGGTTGTTTGCCTGCTTCTGCACTTGGACCGATTAAAAACCGCAAATCTTCAAAAGTATAACCAAATGCTTTTTGCCTAGTGAGCAAGGTACTAAATACATCCTCTGAATCGTTGGATACTGAAGGAAGATCCGCTTGATTAATTAAAGAACTCTTCAGCCAAGCACCATAGGGTGCTTCCGAAGATATGCTCTTTTTAAGTTCATCATCCTCGATTATTCGGCCTTCATCCATATCAACCAAAAACATTCTACCAGGTTCCAGACGCCCTTTTTTAACAATTTTGTCTGAAGGGATGGATGATAAAACTCCAACTTCTGAAGCCAAAATTACTCGATCGTCAGAAGTTACATAATACCTAGATGGGCGAAGACCATTACGATCCAAAACCGCACCAATTTGTACTCCGTCGGAAAAGGCAATGGATGCAGGTCCGTCCCAAGGTTCCATCAAACAGGCATGAAATTCATAAAATTCACGCTTATGAACATCCATATTCTTATGCTTTTCCCATGGTTCAGGAATCATCATCATCATGGAATGAGCCAGACTACGACCTGAGAGAGTCAAAAATTCCAGGCAATTATCAAATTTTTGAGAGTCCGAACCATCTTCACGAATGATGGGGAAGAGTTTGGAAACATCGTCTCCAAAAACTTCACTCGCTAATTGCATTTGTCGGGCATAAAGCCAATTTTCGTTCCCTCTTACTGTGTTAATCTCACCATTGTGACAAATGTAGCGAAACGGCTGAGCTCTTGGCCAACTAGGGAAAGTATTTGTCGAAAACCTGGAATGCGTTAGTGCAAGTGCTGATTCCATGTCAGGATCACTTAAATCCGGAAAATAGTCCGAAAGTTGTTCCGTGGTAAGCATGCCCTTGTAAACGATGGTACGAGAAGAAAAGCAACATGCGTGAAAATCAACGTCGTCGTAATGATCTAAATAACGCAATCGATGACTTATAATTCGACGGGCAAGATAAAGTTTTCTTTCAAAGGCTAACCCCGAGTCAACACATTCGGGGCGCTCAACAAACAATTGCTCCATTAACGGTTCACAAGCGGCGGATGCTTTGCCAAGGATTTCACTCCTCACGGGTACTTTACGCCAACCGATCAGACCGAGATTTTCCTCATCTAAAACTTCTTCGACTATCTTTTTTTCATTAATCCGGTCGGACTCCTTAGAAGACAAAAACAAAAATGCTACTCCGTAATCTCCGGCCGGTGGTAGTTCTTTAGATATTTCCTCCGTAACTACTTTGCGAAAAAACTTATCGGGAGTTTGAATAAATATGCCTGCGCCGTCGCCGGTAATAGGGTCACACCCACAACCCCCACGATGGTCAAGGTTTACGCAAATCTCTAGAGCTCCACGGACAATATCGTGGGACTTTCTGCCTTTCATATCCACGATCAATCCAATCCCGCAATTCTCGTGCTCGAATTGAGGGTCGTACAAACCTTGTTTCTTGGGAGTAGTCATGTTCAGTATGTTATATCAAAGCCAAAGTATTTCAAAAAGGAATGAGTATTCTGCGCCATGCAGTTTAGCGGTCAAGGCAGAAGGGTTAGCCATTTACTTGGAAACAAAAAACTCTGAGGAAATAGGTAAAGTAGGATGCCATCTACGAGATTGTAAGCGAAAGCCTGAATCCTCCACTAGCAATAGAATATCTTGAAGTTTATTGGCCTCAATTTCGCAATTTACTTTGAAAAAATGGTATAAGAATCGAATCATGACTTTGTGAAGATATGTATAAAACACACTCGTTTGGGGGTTTATTGCAAAGTCAGAGTTTAACCAAACCGCATCTGACTCCATCATTTTATGCATCTTCCTAAGGCCACTTTTTATTTTTTTATTCCAAAACAATCCCAAAAAAAACACGTGCAAACGGCGTCATATTTATGAAAAGATTTAAAATCTTCAAAGGAGAGGTTTATGAAGTTGTGATTAGAAAGATTATATGAAGGTATTGATTTTTTATTTCAGATAGCATCGCTTCAGATGATTCGACTAGGGTAATGATTGCTCCCCTATTGGTCTTGATCAATTCAGTAAATAAACGACCCCGTCCTTCTCCAATTAACAAAATTCTTTGACGTCCTCTAATTTTGTCTAATTGACAAGTTCTTGCCCATTGAAGCTGATTTCCGAAAACCACTTTTTCTAAAATCGTGTAAATTTTAGCTACTCGATCAAAATTCATAGGATATACAATGAAATAGCCACAAGTGGTAAAACCCAAAAAGTAGTTTCTAAATGAACTCTAAATTTGTCACCCCTGAGTTGCCATTTTCGCAACAACAACAACAAAATTGGTAGCAAGACTGATACGCAGAAAAAAGGAGGATAAATTTCGCCTAAAATCCATCCAACAAATAAATAACAACTCCAAACTCCATAAAAGAAGTTGGAAAGTTGCCTGCGAAGAGTTGCGTGATGTGAAATAAAGGAACATACAGCG
>JABBBW010000049.1 GCA_018607205.1 Opitutales bacterium
AACAAAGGTCCCGGACTTGAGCCTCTGTTACATTTCCTTCGAAAACCTCTGGTCCGCGCAAACCAACCGAAAGAAGGACTTTTCGACCTGAAAAATATGGATAATCCGTAAGCTTGGCTACTTTTACCCCTGGAAATGCAAAAACGAGAGGCTCATTGATCAACTTATTCCAGAAAAAACCGGGACGTCCATCCACAGGAATCGAACGAAGTAAAGCCTGAACGTTATCATTAGAACTCTTATCACGCAATCGATCCCAAAGATCTCCTCTTGAAGTAGCACGATTGTAAACAAAGAAAGCCTGAAACCTTCCTTTACCCAAGTTGTATTTGTCTAACCCCCCGAAATATTCGTTAAAGGTAAGCATATCAAAAATACTACCGCCTCCGGAAATAGATAGTTCAGGGTGAGCTTTTTGCTTACTTTCGATGGCATCGGCAAAATCTTGACGCTTGCTTACCGAAGCCAAAGGCAAAAGCATTTCAGCAGGACCAATATTATTCTGACGGAGTTGTCGGACCATTTCCTCGTCGACAGTCTTGGTGTTAAGTCCAACATCTGACAAAGAACGCTCAGAAACGGTTGCAAAATACACCGGTGAACCCAAACCAAGGATTCCTAAAATCAATGCTACAGGAAGAAAAATTATTCCACCCAACTTTATCTTGTTTGCCATATCCAAATTGGGATACCTTTATCTAGAATTCCTTGATTCAATGCAATTTCAATTTAATTCATCTTCATTTTAGTCCATAGTTTTTACAAATGAGTTTATACATACGCTATTTTGGAGATTCTGTCTTACGCCAAAAAGGTCACAAAATTGAAAAGTTTGATGATCACCTTTCCAAGCTTTCCCAAGATATGCTTGAAATCATGCATGCTTCCGAAGGGATTGGTTTAGCGGCTCAACAAATTGGAAAAGCAATTCAATTCTGCGTGATGGAAGTTCCAGATCATCCAGAATATCCAACGACCTGCATAATGGACGGGAAACCACTCTCCTCCTCTCTAATCATGCCGCTTTCTCTCGCCAACCCAGTTGTAAAGACTTTACCCAGTGATGAATATTACTACGAGGAAGGCTGCCTGTCCTTTCCCGAGATCAATGCAGATGTTGCCCGCCCCGAACGAATCGTCGTAACCTATCAGGACTTGGATGGCGTTGAACACACCCTCGAATGCGACGGTTTGCTGGCACGATGCATACAGCATGAAGTCGACCATCTAAACGGAGTTCTATTTATTGACCGGATGGAAAAGCCGACCTTTGCGGAGATCAAAAAAGAAGTACAAACTCTCAAGAACAAAACCATCGAATGCACTAAAAATGCTCACAGGGGCAAATAGTGTTTCTTTTTTTGGATGAAAAGAAACACCAAGCAGGCAAAAGTCATAACAGAGGTGATTCGCTCTGCGGGTCGCCCACTTACTCCATTAGAGATTCATCAGTTCGCGTCCCAAAATATTTCCCAGCTTGGAATCGCCACCATTTATCGTCATCTAAAAGCACTTTCCGAATCAATGCAGGTTGTAGGGGTAGACTATCCAGGGCAACCTCCACGCTATGAATGGGTTGACGGCAAAGACAAGGTTCACTTTACCTGCAGATCTTGTGATAAGCTTTATGCATTGGCAGATACAACACAAGATACTCCTCCTGCCAAAGTCCCAAAGGGATTTAATGTACAGGGTTTTGAGGTTATGCTGTATGGCGTGTGCCCGCAGTGCGGGTAATAATCTTAGAAATGGTAAGTCAATCCAGCATGAACAGCTCTACCTAGTGCTGGATAGCCATGAACTTCGGAATATTCTTTATCAAATAAATTTTCGACTTTTGCACTAATTCCCAAGCCATTTTCAAATTGATAAGAAGAGAATAATCTAACTACTGTGTATTCGTCGGCATCTACAAATTCACCATAATTTGGAGTGCCCCACTCCCAATTCTTTTCCTTAGTTTTGTATTTCGAATTTAATTCAGAACCAATCATTAATGCTTCTTTTTCGTAGATTAATGAAATTGACCCAAAAAATTCAGGTCTGCGGTCTAGAAATCCGTCACCCGAATCTTTGTTTTTTGAGCTCATCATCGTTATTGAAGAATTAATTCGAAAATAATCATTTAGATAATTTTTTGATGATATTTCGAAACCATTTGTTCTTGTTTCGTTTATATTTTGAGGAGTCGTATCAATGAGGTTTTCATAATCTGTGTGAAAATATGTTAAACTCCAATAATCGTTCTTTTTAGTATAATAACGAAAACCAACCTCATAATTCTTGGATTCTTCAGATACTAAATCGGGGTTCCCCGGATACCAACTATCTGGACCAATTCCGTAGAGGTCCAATGCTGTTGGTGGTGCATAACCAGTGGAGTGTTTTAAAAATGTAGTAATGCTTTCGTTAAAAGATGTATTAATCCTCAAGTCGTAAGTTAAAGGGTTTTCGAAATCTGAATAGTCATCATACCTTACATTCCCACTTACTTCATTATTTTCACTCAATTTTGCATTAAATCCAACGGATGCACTTTTCTGCTCCCAGCTATTTCCTTCACTCCATGGTGATGCAAAAGGAGAAAGACCATCTTGTGCAAATTCTGTTTTTGAATATTCGGTACTAATCGTAAGCAAGAAATTGTCAGTCAACTGATTTTCAATGATAAGATCAATAGACTGTTCATCTGTTAAAGATTGCGTCTTATCTGATACATCACGCTGGCTAAGCAATTCATCATTACTGATTGAGTAAGTAAGACTAGCTCTTAAATCATCATCAGAGTATTTGATTTGAGGTGATATTAAGTACTGTTCGGTCTCTTGAAAGTTATCATAGTCTTCACTGTAATTTGATCCAACAATACCTAATTCGCTCGTGTAACCAATTCCGAGAAGATTGAGATAAAGCTTATCACTTATTTGTTTTTCGACCAGGAATGATGCGGACAAGTTATCAAAATCAGAATTAGGTCGATCATTTTTTGTTTCAAACGAGGAAAAACCAAAATTCCCCGACAAACTATCTTCCTTGAAACTGGTATTATAATTCGAAGTTAATGTATCAAACGAACCAACCGATAAACCTACTTTAGATTCATGACCATTTCTCGAAGGTAGTAAACTTCGCATGTATACTGTTCCACCCATTGCATTAGCTCCATGTAAACTTGAAGAAGCACCACGAAGAACTTCAACACTTGAAGTATTCAAGAGAGGGAGTTCACCCAGATTATATGTTCTAGAAAAGCCACCGTTTAATTTCCTTCCCTCATAAAGAAAAGTTACATGATTGCTTTCACCTCCGCGGCTAAAGAGTGAGGTTTGCGAACCGATTTGACTAATTCTTACAACAGCCATCCCAGGAACAGATCGTAGTGCATCTGACAAATTATAAATCTGTCTTTGTTCAAGATCGTCACCCGATATCCTCGTCACCCAAGGAGAGGCTTCACTGAGGGGTTGAGGCGTACGAGTCTCTACCACCACCATCGGTTCCAACTCCGCGTTTCCAAACAAGGAATGTCCAGCCAACAAACTGAACCCTAAGAATTTAATCAATCTACACATAAGAATTTATTGATAATTAATTATCAATAGTGATCAACAATGAAATTCTAATTAAAGTAATTTGATACATTAACCTGGTCAGAATAAGCGATTTACGCATTCGACTTTAGATTAACCTGAGGTTACAAAAATAGGATGATTAATAAGCAAAAGCTCTTTTGTACAATAGTTACAATTAGTACTTTTGCCGTAAGTCTTCCCGCCATGGAATTTGACTTTCGTCCCCTTGCATCCCTTTGCCGGGTCGAAGTCAATCTGTCCACCGGCTTTGGAAGCGGTTCAATTAGGGGAACTTTTGGGCAAATGGTTGGAACATTAAAATTCCATCCAGAATTCCCAGAAAAAACGAGTGGTATGATCGCCTTAAGTACCCGCTCCTTGCGTTTTAACTACCCAAAAGTTGCCTACGAAGCTCATGCCCCCGAATGGCTAAACTCTTCCCAATACCCTCAAATTTCTTTCGATCTCGAAAGCTTGAAAGATATTTCCTGGCATGGGAAAGAATTACGATCGGAAGCGTTGGGTATTTTAAAAATTAAAGGGGTTGTGAAGTCTATCCAAATTCCCCTATCCACTCACTACTTTCGCAAAGAACGCAGGAAGTATGAGGGGAAAAATGGTGACCTACTTCGCCTAGAAGGTTTGGTCAAAATCCCCCGATCAGAAATTGGACTATCTCCAGGAAAACTTGCCAATGCAGTGAAGGAAGAAATTACCATTCTTATATCACTCACCGGTGCTTCTGACAGGGTACGTCCCTTTCTGCCATCTCGTCTTTTTTCAGAGCAGTCTTTTTAACTGCTTGTATCCATATAGTAGAACTCTAAGTACCGATTAATCGTCCGACCCACCCGTAAGGCTCATAAGCACTTGCAGTATGTAGAAAAAAAGCAGAGCGACAGATGAGAACAAGGCCAAAGAGGCTGCAACATGCTGATTGGGCTTGTAGTGGTGTAGAATATTAGAAGTGGTGTAAAGCACGGACCCACCAGCAAATAAAACCATGACCGCGGCAAAAACTAATCCAAGAGAAAAGCCAAAGATCATACTACAAACGATAAAGCCAAGCGCGACAAAGCCTCCGATCGAAAGAACTCCTCTCATGAAGGAAAAATCTTTTCGGGTAATGAAAACGGTCGCAGTAATTCCTAGCACAAGCAACAAAGTCATTAATCCAGCTGTAGGTATAAGCCCACTCCCTCCATACATGGTTGCGATAAAAAGGAGGGGTAAAAAAACGATCGCTTCGGCAATGACAAATAACCCAAGGCCTAAGTATTGCATCTGTTCAGAATTTTCGGAACGAGCCAATTTATCTGCTAGGTATCCTACTCCCATAAAAAGACCTAAGACGATTAACCAACTAAATCCACTAGTCATACTCATAGCTAATTGAGCAGCGAAGGGAGCATTGACTAAGTAACATTCAATCCCGATGAAAGCCAGTATGGCCACGGCTAGGTGAGAATAAGTCCGTCGAATAAAGGCAGCCCGTTCATTGGCATGACTTCTAGCAGCGGAAAGGGTGAAGGTTTGTTCTTTCATAAAATATATTGTGTTAAAAAAGATGAAATAAGTACCTTACCTAAATGGGCTTTTCTCCAAATCAAGCAAGTCCGTTCGGTCTGAGATAAAAAATCTACTTTTACCCCCAAAAGCATTAATAAGATAATTCTCTTAGGATTGCTTTGTTTAAGTGCTTCCTTAGGTTTAAGCATTTCTCAATA
This sequence comes from Opitutales bacterium, assembly GCA_018607205.1. GTDB lineage: Bacteria > Verrucomicrobiota > Verrucomicrobiia > Opitutales > Seribacteraceae > Chordibacter > Chordibacter forsetii. The sequence continues at coordinate 5,300 of JABBBW010000049.1, forward strand.
ATTTCATTCAGTTATGCCAGAACATCCCTTTCTTGACCTCGCCAACCTCCCTGCCTGGTCCGAGCTTTCCCCCGACCTCATCAAGTCTGAAATTTCCAATGCTTTGGAAAGATCAGAAGAACGCCTGCAGAATATTCGCTCGTTAAGCCAAGAGGAATCTAATTTCAATAACTCAGTAAAAGCATTAGAACAGGCTACGATTTACCTCGACCATTCCTGGGGACTCGTTGGTCATTTGGACTCCGTATGCAACTCTCCTGAACTTCGGACCGCTCACAACGAGATGCTACCGAAGGTTTCTGCATTTGGTGCCAAAATTTCCTTGGATGAAAAGCTATGGGAAGTCATTCGTTGCTTTTCAGAAAAACCAGAAGTCCAAGATCTTTCTCCAATTGATCACAGACTTTTGGACGAAACTTTAGCAGATTTCCGTGAATCCGGTGCTGATTTACCTGCGGAGAAAAAAGACCGTCTCGAAAAAATATCCTCCGAACTTGCCCAAGCTACTCAGCAATTTTCCGAACGGGTTCTCGATGCCACAAATTCATGGAAACTAGTAGTCAATGAAGAAGCTAGACTTA
>JABBBW010000074.1 GCA_018607205.1 Opitutales bacterium
TGGCCAAGGAATCGAGGGTCGCACTTCTTGGGTTTGAGCCTGGTTCAGAGAGGGAAGGGGCATACCTTAATCAATTGCCTGAGGGAACACCTGTCTTACTTTCCTTGGACGGACAAGCCCGCGAAGGTTATACAACCTGCTTATTAGAAGAGGGTGGATTTACCGATGTTTTTATTGCGGGTACCGGAGAAGAGGTATCGGCAATTTATTCTACAGTTGAAACCAAACTTGCCCGTTCCGCCGCCGTTAATTTGGTGGATGGAGATACGGTGTTAAAGATTCGTTCCAAAAATGCACACTATGTGACTCGCCATCAAATCTGTGGAAGGAATGTTCCTTGGCATATGACTAATACTTCCGAGCCCCATGCCGACGATATGTTGGTCCAGGCTGCCAATCCGGTTTCCTTCGATTGGATGGTTAAGGGTGTTTGCGGATTGCGCAATGTACCTGACATGATGGACGAAGTGGAGGCCACTCAACCTTTTGGTTCCTTTTTCGCTTTTTCAGAATTGGAGGATTTGCCTTGGGTGGAGACCACCGCATCTGCATTTCATTCGGCCGCACAAGAACAGGCTGAGGGCCCGGTGAAACAAGCTTTATTGGAAGGGGCAGTCGCACTTGAGGGTACCCATGATGTATGGTCTAGAATTGTGGAAGAAGCCCTCTACCGGGGTTACGGATTGCCTTATCCGCTCAGCCTTACCTGAGCCTGGTCGAGAAACGATTTAAACAAATAATAAAAGGAAAAGAACGAGTATGAGCTGGACGGATTTAGAAGGAAAAGTTGTGATTGTAACGGGAGGAGCTGCGGGTATCGGACTTGCTGTGACTCAGGGATTTGTTGAAGTCGGGGCCAAGGTCATGATTGCAGATTTTGCTGAGGAAACAGGGCAAAAAGCAGCCGATGAAGTTTCGCTTAAAGGATCGGGTGAAGCAGCCTTTGCCCGGTGTGATGTTTCCAACAAAGCAGATGTCGACTCGGTCATTGCTAAGACCCTCGAAAAGTGGGGGACTGTGGATGCAGTAGTCAACAACGCAGGAATTAATATTCCCCGCCTTCTGGTTGATCCAGCAGGCAAAGAAGAATTAACCGAGGATGTATGGGACAAGGTATTTGCGGTCAATGTAAAGGGACAATTTCTTTTCGCTCAGGCAGTAGCCCGGGTATTTTTTCAACAATCCAAGCCCGGAGTATTAATCAATATGTCATCTGAGTCCGGACTGGAAGGAAGTGAAGGACAAAGTGTTTACGCAGCTACCAAAGCAGCCAACCACAACCTTACCCGTTCCTGGGCTAAAGAACTTGGGAAATCTAATATTCGCGTGGTCGGAGTAGCTCCTGGAATTATGGAGACTACTGGCATGCGTAGCCCCGTCTATGAGGAATCTCTCGCCTACACCCGCGGGATTTCTGTGGATGAATTGAGAAGCAAGTATGGCAGTGTTTCTTCCATCCCCTTGGGGCGTAGTGGTAAGTTGTCCGAAGTTGCAGATTTGGTGGTTTACCTGGCATCTGATCGGGCATCCTATTTACACGGCACCACGGTCAATTTGTCTGGCGGTAAGTCCCGGGGTTAAGACCCGAAATCCCTTACATAATTCTTCGGTTATTAAGCCGGAGGAAAGCAAGTTTGAATCGAGCTATTGTCGGATTCGTTCTTTTATTTAATTATCCATTTTGCAGGTATTTTATTTGCCCTTGGAATGGTCTTGGTGTGGGCTCGGAATAAATCACTAACCCGTTTTGCCTTATGACCAACCGACGTAGTTTTCTTCAACTTGCAGGAAGTTCCCTTGCCTTTCCTTTTATTGCCCGTACTTCCTGGGCTCAATCTTCTCCCAACGGACGGGTCCAGCATGCCAGTTTTGGTGGAGGGGGTATGGCGATGAAAGATTTGCGAAATATCGCCAAACATAAAAATGCCGATGTTCGGGCGATCGCAGAAATTGATCCGCAACGCAGGGAAAAGGCAGGCAACCAGTTTAAGGAGGCGAGGGTATATGCGGACTGGCGGGAGATGTTAGAGAAAGAAGGGGACGAACTGGACACAGTGAATGTATCCACCCCCGATCATATGCATGCGTCCATGGCGATGAAATCGATGCAGCGTGGAATCCATGTTTATGGCCAAAAACCACTCACCCATGGCGTGGCGGAGTCCCGAGCCCTGACCGAATATGCCCGCAAGAAAAAATTAATTACCCAAATGGGCATTCAGTGTCACTCGATGAAGGAATATCGTACCGCCGTCCGTTTGGTGCATGACGGAGCGATCGGCAAATTGGTCGAAGCTCATTCTTTCAGCAGTAAGACATGGGGTGATCCTGACCCCAAGCCAAACCGAAAGGATCCCGTACCCGAGGGACTGGACTGGGATCAATGGGTGGGGCCAGCCCCATACAACGAATACCTGAAGGGTTATTACCACCCAGGGAAATGGCGCAAGCGTTTGGATTATGGAGGGGGTACCTTTGGAGATATGGGCTGTCATATTTATGACCCAACCTTTAAGGCGTTGGGATTAACCTATCCAATATCGCTTAGATCTACAGGCCCTTCTCCCAACGAACATAATTGGGGTGTGGATGCAGTAATTGAATACCTTTTCCCCAAGACTTCTTTTTCAAAAGGTAGTACCCTACCTGTTACCTGGTACGATGGATCTGCCCGTCCACCCGCCCGAGTGGCATCCCTTCTGGAGGGGAAGTCATTGCCTAAGCAAGGTTCTGTGATCATCGGTACAGAAGGTGTGATGCTTCTTCCTCATCTTGGTATGCCCAGCTTGTATCCTCAGAAGAAGTTTAAAGAGTTTATCATTAAACCAGAACGAGGCACCAATCATTGGCACGATTTTATCGATGCGGTAAAAGGCGTAAAACCGTTACCATCAGCTAATTTTGATTATGCCGGGCCATTGACGGAAACAGTTTTGCTTGGTGGGATCGCTTCACATTTTCCTGGAGAAAAATTGATATGGGAAGCCGAGGAAATGAAATTTATTGACCACCCAAAGGCAACTTCTTTGGTTCAAAGAAAATACCGGGATGGTTGGTCAGTGCCAGGCTTGGGCTAAGCCAAAAAAAAGCACCGATAATTCGGTGCTTAAAAAAGAAATCCGCCTTGAGCCTGTCGACCTTCCTTTTCGGGTAGTAGCTTTAGCGTATTTGAAGAAGGAGCAGAACTTGTACTGAATAACTTTAGTAATCATACCTTACTTCTGTTTTTTTCAGAAATCCAATTTTTCTTAAATTTTTTTCAGGAAGGTTTGTATCCGTTTGGCAGAAAGGAAACCTTTCGGTCATTGGGGACGGATTCCCCGGGGGTGCAACGGCCTGACGAAACTTCTTTTTCCAGCAGTTCGAGCAGTTCTTTTACTTTGGCTTTTTTCTGATCAAAGAGGTTGTTTTGTTCTGCCTTGTCTGCCTTGAGGTTATAAAGTTGCATGGGGGGCAAGCCTTGTTTTTTTGCGTCTGCTTCACGGGGAGTACTCCATCCGGCACTTCCGGCAGAGAGGCAGAGTTTCCAGTGTCCCCGGCGAATGGCAAAGGATCCATCAATGGAATGACTAATCAGTGTGGTTCGTTCGGTGGAAGTTTTCCCGGCAAAGGCAGGAAGTAAACTGAAGGAGTCTTCACCCGCATCCGGTTTTTTTTCCTGAGAGGTAATTTCCTGAAGAGTAGAGTAAAGATCGGTCAGGCATACCAAGGCATTTGTGTTTTGCCCTGCATCGATAGCCTTTGGCCAGCGGACAATCAAGGGTACCCGGTGACCACCCTCGTAAATATCTGCTTTATGCCCACGGAAACCGGCACTTGGATCGTGACCAAACTCGGCCAATTTTTCGAAGTTGGCCTGATTGGAGCATCCATTATCGCTGGTAAAGAAAACCAGGGTATTTTCATCGACTCCGGCTTCTTTGATTGCAGCGAATAGTTCACCCATGTGTCCATCGACTTGCATCATGAAATCAGCATAAGGATTCATTTTACTCGCATCTTTGTAAGGAGGCACGGGTACGATTGGAGTATGCGGGGCTGGCAAGGGGAGATAGAGAAAGAAAGGTTTTTTCTTTTTGGCCCGTTTTTTTACATAGGCCACACTTTTTTCGAATAAATGGGGAAGTACCTCATCAATTTTAAAATCGGGCCCGATCGGGCCTTCCCGGTACCAACCATATGGATCTTCCTTTCTGTCAACTCCTTCTACCCGATCGGGCAAAGCCGTTACCTTCCCGGTATCGACCCATACATAGGGTGGCATGTCCAATGATCCACAATGTCCGTAGTAATTAATAAAGCCATTGATATCGGGCCCGTTTTTCACCGGTTTTTCATAATTGATTTTATTCCACCCTTTTCCCGAACGGTCCCAGTCCCAACCAAGGTGCCATTTTCCAATCATTTGTGTGTGATACCCGGCACGCTTCAGAAGATGACCAACCGTTGCCCGGTTTGCAGGGATTAAATGATCACTGTTGCCACTAAGTACTCCCCGGGCAAGCCGGGATCGCCAGTTATACCTACCGGTGAGCACACCGTATCGGGTGGGTGTACAGACCGAACTGGAGGTGTGGGCATCGTGAAAGGTTATTCCTTCATCTGCCATTTTTTGTAAGTGCGGAGTTTTAATTTTACACTCGGGATTAGTAGGGGAGATATCCCCAATGCCCAAATCGTCGGCTAGTACAAAAATAACATTTGGATGGGCATGCTGTTTGGCTGCACCCAATAGGAAACTGGTGAGTAAAAGAGGAAGAATAAACAAAACAAATTTCATGATTTTTTGATAAGATGATTCCCTTTCAGATTTATGGAAGCTTTCCTATTTGTCCATCTAAGACCTAGGTGGTTAGCTGAAATAATAGAACAGGGCAGGTCGATTTAACTCGAAATGAGTTAACTTTTTTTCACTATAAAATCTATGAGACACAACCGATTATCATTTGAGATAGGTTCATTCCTGTCCGCTATACTATTTCTTTCTCTTTCGTCTTATCTAATTGGAAAGCCAGCGGAGAAGTTGAATGTTATTATTGTATTTACGGATGATCAGGGATACCAGGATCTTGGCTGTTTCGGATCACCCGATATCCGCACGCCCAGGATTGATCGGATGTCGAAGGAGGGTATGCGGTTGACCAGTTTTTATTCGGCCAATCCGGTGTGCTCGGCTTCACGGGCAGCCTTACTCACGGGGTGTTATCCCAAGCGGGTCTTGGCTGGAAAAACTGTCTTATTTCCCCGCGATAATGTGGGCCTTAACCCAAAGGAAACCACGATCGCCGATCTTTTTCAAGAAGATGGGTATGCCACTGCCTGTGTGGGTAAATGGCATCTGGGGCATCACCCGGAATTTTTGCCCACCCGCCAGGGGTTTGATTCTTACTTTGGGATTCCATACTCCAATGACATGAGCCATCCAGTGGGGGCCAAGCGTCCGGGCTACGGGCTTTGGGATAAATACTGGAAGGACCCTAACAGCAATGATCTTTGGCAGACCCCCCTTATTCGGGATGAGGAAATCATCGAACATCCAGTGGATCAGCATACCATTACCCGTCGCTACACCGACGAAGCCATTTCTTTTATCCAAAAGTCAAAGGAGGCAAAGAAACCATTCTTCCTTTACTTGGCTCATAGCATGCCACATGTGCCTCTTTATTTGCCCCGTGATATTCACAATGTGGATTCAAAGTACCCTTACAAGGATGTGATTGAGCATATCGATGAGCAGGTGGGCCGGATCTATGATACCTTGCATCAGTTGAACCTCCAGAACGATACCCTTGTTGTATACACCTCAGATAATGGGCCGTGGTTACG
>JABBBW010000192.1 GCA_018607205.1 Opitutales bacterium
CAGTAAGCATTGGTTTAATGCTCGGTCCATCCAGTTGTATTGCAGAATCACCAGAGGCAATTAGCCAATACCATAAATCAAGAAGATCGGTATCGGTAATGGGGGAACGGTTAATTTTTAGCTCAGTTGAATTACCGTCGATACCGGGAAGTGTGAGAAAATGAAGGTTTAATAAATTTCGATCATCTTTCGCCATGATCGCAACCTCCAATTCGCCAAATCCAACACTCCAATCTGCCCCCACATTCCAAGTAATATTATGTTCCTGGTTGGTGCTGACATTATCATCGAGCTTACCATCAGTAGATCCAATAAATGAGGTGGGAATAATGACTTTTGAAAGGTCGTTTCCTCCATCTATAAAACCAAGCATCCTGGCACTTACATGAGTGCTATCAGCATCATTAATTCGATAGGTAACTTGTAGGTTATTGCTATTATCCGGCTGTACGACTGAGAGTACTTCCGGCAGAGGAATTTCCAACGAATCATTCCTGCGAACCGTTCGGTAAGTCGGTTTGTAAAAAAGAATGCTATCGTTGTTGCTGTTTAAACAAACAATGGTCCCGTTGGGCATGCTTCCAATAGCAGAAGTACCACCACCCGGTTTATACCATATTTTTAAACGATCGCTATTTTCGTCATAAAGTTCAACCCGGTTATCCCGTGAAGTGCCAAGAAGACCGTTACTTAAGTTCGCAATGTGCTCGGGGTGGTCACTCACGGTGGGGTGTTTTAAAAATTCTCCAGCCGTTGTAAAATGAACAATTCTGCGATTATAAAAGTCTGCGACCATTAAATTCCCCTGGTCAGAAATTGTGATGTCGTGAGGTTGGTTCATTTGTCCTTCCAAAGATCCATTGCTTCCAAATTTCCTTAGAAAGGTACCATTCGAATCAAAGGCTTGAACACGGTGATTGTATCGATCGACAACAAAAATTTCGCCAGTATTTGAGGTTACTACTCCATAGGGTTGATTAAATTGACCGTCCCCACTTCCAGAACTTCCAAACTTTCTAATAAAAGTACCATTACGGTCAAAAATTTGAACCCTGTGTGAACCAGTGTCTGCTACATAGATCCGGTTATCAGTACCAAGATGTACGCCGCGCGGGGCATTTATTTGTCCATCTCCACTACCATAAGAAGCAATCGTTCGTAAATAGGTTCCGTTGTTATCAACCTCAAAAACACGGTGATGATTATAATCTGTTATTAAAAAGGTAATTTCCGGGGTTATGTGAAAATCATATGGATATAAAACACCGCTTCCCCAAACTCCATAACTCCTCAGGTGACTGTAATTGGAGTCCAATACCTGAATTCTGTGATTGTTAGTATCTGCAACATGTAAGTTCCCTAATGAATCAAAAGCTACGCCAAGTGCGTGGTTGAAAAGACCAAGATTATTACCATATGAACCGACTACAGAAAGTGACGTACCGTTTTTGTCAAAAACCTCGAGCTTATGATTGTCGTAAGCAGATACCGCAAGTTTATCTCCATAAAAATCAATGTGGTATGGATTCATAGTGGTGCTGAATGTTCGAACATGGGTGCCATTTGTCTCAAAGACCTCAATTTTATTTGCCCGACAAGAAGAGAGGTATAGCAACCCATCTGGACCAAAGGATATACCAGTGGACTCGGAAATCATACCTGAACCAATAGTTCTTTTAAAAGTACCATTGGCATCGAATACCTTAGCTTTGTAATTGTATCTGTCGGCTATAAACACCTCATTAACCATGGTGCCGTTCATATCTAGAGAAATACTGAAAGGTTGATTAAATTGGGTATCACCAGAACCATAACTGCCCCATTTGCGTAGAAAAGAACCGTTGATATCAAAGACTTGCACCCTGTGATTATCTTTCTCTACAATATAAATTTCGTCGTTGGTAACGGCAATATCTACGGGGTGTGAAAATTGGCCATCGCCACTACCATGAGTCCCAAACCTCTTAATCATGGAACCATTTTGATCCCAAATCGTAATGGCATGGTTACCGATGTCAGCGACATAGGAATGACCAGATGGTCCGAATGTTATACCACGGGGATTTTTAAAACCCGGCATCTCAGGTAGTTTTAACTCACGATCCAAATACCAAGTGTCTTGAGGAGCTCGATCAGCAAACAAAAAAGCGGGGATAAAAAAGGTTAGGAACCAAGTTAGTTTAAGATTTTCTTTCATTTTCTTAGCGAAGTTAATTTAATTAAGCTAGTTGAGTAAAAAGCTATAGACAAAGAAAAACTAAAAGTATTCACCTTGCCAATAATTCCGGATTCCCAGCCCCACCACCTCCGGGTGTGTGCAAAATTAAATGATCGCCAGCCTGGGCAATGATAGAATCAATCGATCCAAGAATAATTCTTTCCCCACCTTTGCGAATAAGGACCTGTTCACCAGGTGAGCCAGTCAGCCCACCAGCAATACCTTCCGGCCCACTGGTTCGTCGCTGAGTGAGCATTGAAATCGTGACCTCCTCCTCGAATAAATAGATCCGTTCGATCCCTTCTCCACCCAGCCAACTGCCTGCACCTCCTGAGCCGGCTCGTTTTTTAAAAGATAGCAGGCGGACCGGAAAGCGTGCCTCCAGCACTTCGGGGTCGGTAATGGCGGTGTTGGTCATATGTACCTGCACGGCAGATGTTCCATCCTGCCCGATCTTGGCACCCGCCCCACCACCAATGGTTTCATAATGACTAAAGCAATCGTTTCCAAAGGTAATATTGTTCATCGTACCCTGAGAACAGGCAACTTCTCCAAAGATAGAAAGAATAAGGTCGACCAACCGTTGGCTGATCTCAACATTTCCACCCGCCACCCCCGGACAATCCGACAATTTGTCCGGAAAAGTGGGGTTAAGTAAACATCCTTCAGGGACAAGGATACCTACCGGTTCGAGCAAGCCCTCATTGAGCGGGAGTTCCCTGGCGATCAATACCCGCATGCAGTAACATACTGCACTAGTGACGATGGCTAAGGTCGCATTTAGCCCATCATTGCGTACAGGAGAGGTTCCTGAAAAATTAAATTTTGCCCGGCCATTTTTTATATTTAACTGCAAAGATAATCGGTCACCATCATCCAAAAATTGTTCGGCCTGTTTCGTGACATCTCCAAACTTTCGAAAGAATTCCTCGCAACTGACACTCGAAACTTTCGACATGGCCCTTATTTGATCTGTAATTTCTCGGTATCCATAGGATTGTATCATTTCTTGCACGGCATCAAGCCCCAGGCGTAAAGAGGCTACCTGTGCGGAAAGATCAGCCAAATTTTCTGCAGGTTGGCGGGATGGATATTTCCCACTTTGTAATAATTTTTCGATCTCATCCATGCGGGATTTCCCTGCCTCAAAAAGTAACCGAGGAGAAATGACCACCCCTTCTTCGGCTAGAGAGTTTGTGGATGCGGGCATAGAACCGGGGCTTTTACCTCCAATCTCAGCATGGTGTGCACGGTTGGCCAAATATGCAACCGGTCGATCTTTACCCTCGGCAAAAACCGGGGCGAGCACAGTAACATCTGGAAGGTGAGAACCCCCGAAGGCGGGATGATTGCTCACCACGATATCACCAGGACATAGCTTGGGTAAAAAGTTTAATAGAGTTCGGGCACATATCCCCAAAGCTCCAAGGTGCACTGGAACATGCGGTGCATTGGCAACGAGGTATCCGTCTTGATCAAGTAAGGCACAGGAAAAATCGAGGCGTTCACGGACATTTACCGACAAGGCTGTACGTTCCAACTGGGCTCCCATTTCCTCGGCAAGGCAGAAAAAACGGTTGGTAAAAAGTTCGCGCCTGGCAAAGCCAAGAGATCCGAGACCTTTTTTCTTTTTTTGCTCTTCCCGATTAAGCATAAAACTTCCCCGACTCCCCTTAGTTGCCCGCCAGCCTTTTGCGATCCAAAGGCTGCCAAAATTATCTGCCACTAAGCAGGGACCTGTAAGTTCAGTACCCACTTGAATTTCAGTACGATTGTAGATCTTTCGCCCATCCCCTGGTGGCAAGCTTGCGGTTCTTACAGAAAAAGATTCCTGCTCCAGCCTGGGCGAAGGGCCGACCACTCTGACTCGCAGCGAGTATAGCTCGAGGGCACGATCCGTTGGTAAATAGCCAAAAACTTTAAGAAATTTATCGCGATACAAACGGGAAATTTCCGTGAATTTGGAGTAAGGAACTTCCAAGGGTGCATCCTGTCCGGCCAAGCGAACAAAAGCGGTCTTCTGATCCAATTTGCCGTCCTTGACTGGCAAGGCATTCAAGGTTTGAGCAACAAGTTGACTCTCGATCTCTCTGATCGATTCATCATCCAAGGGAAGAAGAATTGATCTTTCCCCCACCCTTTCCAGGCAGGCACAGGACAGGCCATAAGCACTTAACAGTCCTGAATCTGCGGGGGATAAAATTTGGGACATCCCCAAACGCTCCGCCACTCCACATGCATGCTGCCCACCGGCTCCGCCAAAGCAAACCATACTATGATCAGTCGGGTCGTATCCCTCTGCCACAGATACCTTGCGAATTGCATTGGCCATGGCATCGTCCGCCAAGGACAGAAACCCGTACAGAAGATCTTCCGATGACTGGCCACTTTGCTCCACCCATTGGTTAAGGCATTTCTGGGAGGCTGATTCAAGCACGGGTGTAGAAAATTGGGAGGGATCCAGACGACCGAGCAATAAATTTATATCGGTCAGACACAAAGGACCTCCAAAGCCATAGCAAGCAGGCCCCGGATAAGCCCCGGCACTCTCAGGACCGACTTTCAACAAGCCATCCACTACCCGGCAAATAGAACCGCCACCGGCAGCAACCGTTTCGATTCGCATCGCCACATTGTCCACCCGGGCATCACCAACCTGGTGGCTTGATTGATAAGCAAAAGAACCGGAGTAACGGGAAACATCCGAACTCGTTCCTCCCATGTCTAAATTGATGAAATTCCCCAACCCGGCTGAACGGGCGACTGCGGACGCACCGACCACCCCGCCTGCCGGACCACTAAGCAGACTATCGATTGCCCGGTAATCCGACCGGCGGGACAACCCGCCTGAACTCGAACACACCAAGGTCTCGCTCCCCTGGCCTAGCCCCTTCTCCACTGCATCTAAATAACTGTTTAAAACTCCAGACAAATAAGCTTCCACCACCGAAGATTCACAACGGGGCAACCACTTTTGAAAACGCCGAATTTCGGCCGAACAAACCACTCGTTCAAATCCCCAGTCCAAAAGAGCTTGGGCAACGAACTTTTCGTGACTGTCGTTGATATACGAGTGGAGAAAGGACACCACCGCCACCCGCTCGCCCTGGGCCAGAAGTTCGCGGGCAAGGGGTTCAACAAGTGAAAGATCGGGCACTTGTATTGGTTTACCTTTTGGGTCCATTCGTTCCGCAACCTCGACCACCGGACCGTGCAGGACAGGACGTTTTTGAGGAACAAGATCAAAGAGTCCGGTACGTCTCTGATCCCCAATATCCAATAAATCGGGAAAGCCACTGGTCAGAAAAAGAACGGGGGGATTGCCCTTCCCTTCAAGTAGTGCATTGGTACAACGAGTGGTAGCCAAACGCATTACGGAAGTCACCTCATCTGGAGATATTCCAGCACGGGAAAGAATTAATCTTTGCCCAAGCACTGGGGCCTCTTCTCCAGACAGCAGTTCAATGGCTGATCCCGGAACAATTTGGTCTGGTACTTGAGCATCCAAAACGAGCCTAGCCTTAGAGTGTTGCCAACCGATTACATAGATGGGGGATTGATCTTTCCCAGATTGCAAACAAAACCCAAGGGGAAAAGAATCCG
>JABBBW010000087.1 GCA_018607205.1 Opitutales bacterium
ACATGCTCCAAAAATATTCCGGTTTTGTATTTAACGACGATGCTCCCAAAAATACGGCCCGTGAAGAATATGAGAATATGATGTATTTGGAACGCCCCGGTTGTAACCTTTGCATGGGCAATCAGGAAAAAGCGGCACGTGGAGACACAGTAATGGCAACATCCACCCGACTTTTTCAGGGACGTGTGGTAGAAGATTCCGAGCGTAAAAAAGGAGAGTCTTTACTCGCCTCCACACCAGTGGTTGTACTCTCAGCAATCTTAGGCAGAATTCCAACCATGGAAGAATACCAAAAAGCAGTGAAGGGAATTCCTCTGACTAAGTTTGCTCCGCCCCTCAAGGCGATGAGCAACTAATTTTAAAATCGCTAAGTTTTCTCTCCAGCAGATTGCTGTTTGGAGATGTGGGCTTTAGAATATGTCCATAATGACTAAGGACCTGCCCAAAGTATTGTTTGTGGATGACCAAGCCGAAGTACTCGATGACCTCAGGGTGATTGTTGCCGAAGTATGCGATCCTTACACCGCTACCAATGCTGAGGAGGGGTTGAAGATTTTTGAGAACGATGGACCGTTTACCATTGTAGCATCTGACCAAATTCTGCCGGGAATAAACGGGGCTGAATTTCTTGCAAAAGTTAGCCGGAGGGACCCCTACTGCTCGACCATGTTGGTCACCGGGCATGCCGATTATCACGATGCGATGCGGGCGGTAAACGATGGTCATGTCTTCCGCCTGTTGGACAAACCCTATGCAGAACAGGACCTGATCGATGCGATACAGGCAGGTGCCAGACAGCGCCAGTTACTAGAGTCTGAACAAGTATTACTGCAGGAAACATTGGTCGGTGCAGTCAATGCCCTGACTGATACGCTGGCCACAGTTAAACCATTATTTTTTGGGCGAGCCCAACGGGTAAAAAGATTGGCTGGAGAAATTGCCCGGTATTTAAATTTTGCTCATGTCTGGCAGGTCGAAACCGCAGCGGTGTTCTCACAGATGGCATCCATAACCCTACCAGAGGAAGAGGCAGAAAATGTTTTTCTACGCAAGAGGCTGCGTCCACAGATTGTGGAATTGGTAAAGAAGTTCCCCGAAGTGATTGATCATTTACTTGGCCATATTCCACGCCTCGAAGAGGTTCGTAAAATTATTGATTGTTTAATGGGCAACCCACTGCCTTACCAAAACAAGTCAACGGAGGAAGTGTACCAAGCATACCGAATCATCGACGCCGCCCTCGAATATGATTACCTCGAGGTGGGTGGGCATGACTCAGAGGTTATCCTTGGAACCCTCAAAGGTGGAGAGAAGCAATTCGATAAGGATGTGATCGAGGCCATGTCCAAGTTATTGCACAAGTCCAAGACACGCTACCTAGTGAACGAGGTACCTTTTGAGGAATTGCGAGTGGGAATGCGCCTGGCTGAAGACTTGAGCCTGGAAACTGCCATGTTGGTAGCCCCCAAGGGTACAGATATTACCAAGCATTTCCTGCAGGTTTTGCACAACTACGATTCATGCTACGACCGCACGCCCTTCCCCAAGCTAATTAAAGTGTTTGTTGCAGAAAAGGTAACAAGCTAAGAAATTGATTCCTGTGAGGCTTCCATTGATTTCCTGCCTTTTCGTAATCGGACAGGTTACCCTTTTTGCGAGCAATCCAAAATTGAAAAGCGTGCAAAGGTTTCATGCACCACAAGCCAACCAGGCGGCAGCAGCGGATAAGGAATTTTTTTATGCCATTGGAAGCAGGGGAATAACCAAGTATGATCGAAACACTGGCGAAGTAGTGGCCAAATCTTCAGGCAAAGCAAAGCATTTAAACAGCGGATATTTTCACCAAGGCAAACTGCTCTGTGCCCACTCCAATTTCCCCACCCTTCCCGAGCAAAGTGAAGTTCTATCTCTTGATCCAAAAACGATGAGACTCACCGTATATCGTGATCTGGGAAATCCAGGAGGTTCTCTTACATGGGTGGTGCAAAAAAAGGGGAACTGGTGGTGTAACTTTGCAAAATATGGAAAGAAGAACGCTGAGACATTTGTAATAAAATATGACAATCATTGGAAAGAAATCGCTCGTTACACTTACCCTCAGAAGTTAATTAATCAACTGGGCAAGTACAGTATATCAGGTGGAATCTGGGTGGGCGAAGAGCTTTGGGTGACCGGGCATGACGATCCGTTTCTGTTTCGCCTCAATCTCCCGAAGAAAGGTTCTGAATTGTTTTATCTAGGAAAGATAAAGGTTCCGTTTACTGGGCAAGGAATTGCCGCAGATCCAGAAACGGGGGGATTAGTGGGAATCAACCGGGCAAATAAAGAAATAATCTTTTCCCTGAGTAACTAAAGGTATTATTTACCTGAGCTCCTGCGTTGACCAAAGTTGCGGCGCTGTTTACCCCCAGCGGATTTCCCGCCCTTTGCCGATTGGTTTGGGCGAAAAGATGAGCCCCCTCCTCCGCCTTTTTTGTGGCGTGAATTGGATGACCTTGACGAGTTGGATGACCGAGAGATATTAAAACCAGTTACTCTTTTGCGGTATATAGATTTGCGCATTTTACGCTCCACCAGGCGTAAGGTACCTTGATCCTCTGAAGTGATAAAACTGATGGCTTCACCAGCACTATTGGCACGACCCGTACGACCGATTCGGTGTATATAGTCCTCTGCATTGGGCGGAAAATCAAAATTAATTACATGCGTAATCCCTTCCACATCGATCCCACGGGCCGCAATATCGGTAGCTACGAGCACCCGGGTTTTGCCATCTTTAAAATCCTGCAAGGCTCGGGCACGCTGGTTTTGGCTACGGTTCGAATGAATAGCAGCAGTGGGAATCTTGGACTTCGCCAACTGTCCAGCCACGCGGTCGGCCCCGTGTTTGGTACGGGTAAAGACGAGCACGGAGTAAAGATCGTTATCTTCCAGTAAGTGTTTGAGCAGTGAGACCTTTGAAGAATGGGGCACTTCGTGAATGCACTGCCGGACGGTGTCGGCCGGATTGCTCCGCTTACCAATCTCAACAGTTTTGGGACGGTAGAGAAATTCCTTCGTTAGCTTTTCAATATCACGGGAAAGAGTGGCGGAAAAAAGCAGAGTTTGTTTACCCTTCCTAGGTAAATCCTTAACGATCTTGCGGATATTGGGAAGAAAGCCCATGTCGAGCATACGGTCGGCCTCATCGAGCACGAAGAATTCAATACCTGAAAAATCAGTACACCCCTGCCCCATCAAATCCATTAAGCGACCAGGAGTGGCGATAACTAAATCAACTCCTGCCCGGAGAGCTTTTTTTTGGGGAGTTTCATTTACACCGCCATAAACAGTAGCGACTTTTAATGGGAGATGGCGTGCGTAGGCAGATACATTATCGTGAATCTGTACCACAAGTTCGCGGGTGGGAGAAAGCACTAGGGCACGGGTCTTGCCACGGCGGGAAGGATCGCTGGTCAAACGCTCAAGAGTCTCGAGCATGGGCAAAGTAAAGGCCGCGGTTTTCCCGGTACCGGTCTGGGCAATCCCGATAAGATCGTTACCCTCAATGATTAAAGGGATGGCAGCTTCCTGTATAGGTGTGGGATCGGAGTAACCAACTTCTCCGATGGAACGTAAAAGATTTGGCCCGAGCCCAAGGGTTTCAAAAGACATAATTACAATCTATTTAAAATAGACAAGATGGCGATGTTATTGACAACTTATTCACGGGTTTTCCCCATGATGCTCACAGGAGGCCGGAATCTTCAAGTTGTTTGAGCTTATGGAGCTTTTCACGAATTTTATTGCGGTAGCGACGGTCGCGCTCCCGGGCTTTTTGCCTTTTTTGCTCAGCACTTACTCTAGGACGACCACGCCGCAACCGGACCACAGCTTCGGGGATTGTAAAAATTCCGCGCTGCCGAAAGGATGCTGGGGTTGAAACCAAGAGCGAGGCCCGTGCGTTATCCGAAAACCAGGGGTCACTTAGGCATCTATCTTTCTGCCCAACCCAGCGAGGACGAGCAATGCCTGCCTGATCCGAAATCCACTCGGCATAAGCAGCTAGGTAGGCATCAGCCACCTCACCCTGGTGAAATCGTTTTCGTAAAATCGAGGGAGTCTCCCAGGTCGCCTGAACCAGTGCCGGGCGGTTGCTGACATCTCCTCGGAGAACATGATGAACCCAGTCTCGCACAAGGAGTCCAAACTCTTCCAGGCTGGAGCACTGGGCTGAAACCTCTTTTAGCGTAGTGGGTCGCTTGCTAAACTCTTTCATGGGCACTCCTCCCTGATGAGTTGTTCAAGAAATGCTTGATCCTGCTTACTAGGAACATCGTCCGGGTAGTATTTATCAATCCATTCCTGAATCTCCTGAAAACTAGATAGTTCAAGTTTCTTAATGAGAAACCGTAAATCTTCTTCATCGCCCTTGTACCCAGGTAAAGCCCTGCGACAAGCCAATGCTTTCATTGCCAGCAAATATCCGGCAGTAGGTATGGTTACCTGAATGCCCGGAACATCAATGGGTAGTTCCCGAATAGACTCACGAGTGCCCAAAAATTGACGGACATCATCGTTGATCCAATCTTCAGGGAGTCCCCGCTCTTTGGCCACCCTACGAATGAGAGGTTCGACCTTGGATAATGGATGGATAACCGCATCGATATCTCGGGTAATTCGCTTTCGGTCATAAGCCAGCATCATCGCACACCCACCATAAATGCAGAGGTTTAATTGGATGGATTTTTCTTCCGCGAGCTCACCTAGACGGGTAAGTGCAGAAATTACCTGATCTTTGGAAAAACTTTTCAACTAATAAACCATAGCGCGACGGTTTATTAATTTCAACTTTGTAATTCGCTTAGCGGCCGTCGGTGAAGACGGGCTGGGACCAGGCATAGTATTCGCACAAAGAACCGTCCTCTTTTTTTACCCGGTGGGTGACCTTGGCCCGAAGGTAAGCTCCCCTGGCTTCACATTTTGCGGTGGTGCCCTGGACTGTTTTGACGACTTCTCCCTCCGGTCCGATAAATTCGATCGTAGTGCCGGGCTCTCCCTTTTTTACGGGTCGGCCGAAAAGGAATTCGGAAGCCAGTTCGCAAGCGGTCTCATCTTTATTGACTGTGAGTTCGATGGAATTGGTACCACGCACAAGTTCCTCAAGCATTACCCCGGAGGAGGAATAAAAGTCTCCTTGCATCATCGCACGGGTAATAGCGTCGGAAGTAAGTTCATCGGATTTTACCATGACCCAGCCACGCCCAGGGTTATTTTCCTTCTCTCCCCACTTTTTTAATTTGTGGGCATCATCTGAGGATACCCCATAGATGGTCATTCCTTTTTCGAGCAGGGCATCCCATAACTGCTCGGTGGAGGGAAGATGAGCGGTGCCAAAGTTGCGGACTCCGGGGTGGGCATTGTAGAGCTCAAACATGTAGAGTCTTTTGACCGGGGCAATTTCATGCACCTGCACCGTTCTTGAATAAATGGGATGGTTTAGAATATTGGTTCCCCCTGCTTTCTCGGTCTCATCGACATATTTTTGCATGACCACAGAGCGATTCTTATCCCTAAAATCCCATGGAACCAGACGGGAGGTATTCATCGCGGTAAAGTGGATACTTCCGTTATTTCTGCCCCCAGTAATTTCCTCTCCGGGAACCAGAAGAAAATCATCCCTGATTTCCCCCGATAATTTTACGGTGGCTGGATCAATGAACTTGTTATGCTCACTGAGAACCAGGAAGTTGTATCCCCGGTCATGGTACCACTGCGCGACTACCTCGGGCGTGGAATCCGCATGACCACAAAGGACGGTGTGAACATG
>JABBBW010000104.1 GCA_018607205.1 Opitutales bacterium
CTGCATGTTGATCCCGTTGCCGGGAAGACACTTAAATTTCCCTTTAATGAGAAATGGGATGATATTAAAGACGGATTTTCTAAAGGTGGGAAAAAATCTGTGGATTACAACCCAATCAAATATGCTGAGTTTAGGGGATCTCCATTTGGTGAGCACAAAATTAAAGTAAAATCTGCAAGCACAAGATCAGCACGTTTGTCATGGTGGGATGGATATTCTCAAGTATTTCCTGTGCAGGGAGCCTACATTCTTTTGAAGAGTATGGATGGGCACGAAGCAGGATCTTCAAAAAACCCCGGCGACTTCAAGCAGAGGTTAGAAATTAAAAAAAGCGAACGCTTGGACTTAAAAGTTATTCGCGGTGCAGGTTGATGGATTGCTAATATTTGTTAAGCTTTTATTTTTTCTACTTCTCGCATTTTCCCTGTTTGGGGATCGAGTAAGGGTTGCATCCTACAATGTAAAAAATTACTTAGTGATGGATCGGTTGGTTGCTGGTTATTGGCGTGAGGACTACCCTAAACCAGAAATTGAAAACGGTATAATTCGTTCCATGATTCGCCGAGTGAGTCCAGATATATTGGCATTGCAGGAGATAGGAGAACCACACTATCTCAATGAATTATGGAGAGATTTAAACGGCTCAGGAATTGGCCATTATAAACATTCCTACTGGGTGCGGGGAGAAAACGATGAACAGCGCCACCTTGCTTTGCTAAGCAGATTGCCCATTATCTCAAAAAAATCTCATCTTAACATAGAGTTCTCATATTTTAACGAGACTGTGCGACCAAGAAGAGGGTTGATGGAGGTCGAGTTTCGTACCAAGGGAAAAACCTGGAGGTTATTTAATCTTCATTTGAAGAGCAAATGGACAGAGAGAAAGGATGATCCCCAGGCTGCGGATTTACGAGAAAAGGAAGCACGCGCAATGAGGGATTTTATACGTCAAACCTATCTGCCTGAAACCAACCCAACCCACATGATCGTTGGAGATTTTAATGATTTTAAAAATACCGCCCCTTTGAGACGCTTTCTCAAAGTGAATAAAACAGTCTTAAGCCATATGCTTCCCTGTCGGGATAGCCTTGGGTATTTCTGGACTCATTACTATGCCAAGCAAGATAGTTATGACCGCCTGGATTACCTTTTGGCCAGTCCATCTATGAAAGAGCACTACCTTGAGGGTTCGGCTAGAATTGCAGATTACCTACGATGCCTCGAGGGTTCCGATCACCGCATGGTCTACGCGGATTTTGAGTTTTAGTAATCTAAATTAATAAAAGTGTAAGTCTGTGGAGGTTACACCGGCTCTACACGGACCTATTCCTTCGTGAATCTCTATGTTCTTTGCTTTGGATAAATTTCTGATTTCTGGATACCTCCATGAATCGTCCACCAAAATAATACCCCCTTTGGAAATAAATTTCTGGGCTTTTTGAAAGCAACTCGTTCTCGCAGACCATGTGGAGTCAGGTCCAAAGTGATCTTCTCCATCGACGACTACAAAGTCCACTTCATGATCAAGGGCCTTTAAATATGCACAGTTCTCGAAGGCTTCTTGATTAGCCAAATTTATCTCGGCTAATCTTAATTGTATAGAAGCTAACCTAGATTGGCTAACCTTTAGGTTAACCTCCTCAAACCATTTGGTGTCGTGTTCGATCGATTTAACCGAGTGGAAATTTTTACCTAAAAATAAGGTCGAACCCCCAGAACCCCACTCGAACACCTTTAATGAATCAGGAATCTTTTTTTCAACATAGCGAATAGAAGAAAGACTCCACCAAGGAAGTTGTAAATCCAATGGAGATTGGGAGCCTAAAGAATTTTTTAGATAGAACGGAAGGTCGAATGGTCGATTTGCCAAATGCAGCAATACTTTTTTGATTCGTTGCGGGTTGGAAAGATACATAAGAGGGTAGGCAGTTAACTAGACCTGGTTTAACAAGTCCACAAGCCTTTGGATTCAATCATTTCGCAGACGGGTTGGGGGAGTGGTTCCTGCCATCCTGTCTCGCGGGAACATACTTTTTGAAAAACATCCCTTGAAAAGAGTTTCATGTTATCACGATCGCAATGTTCAATGGTTTCAAGAAATCCATTCTCCCGAACATATTTATAAAGATTTCTCAGGTTTTCTGCGACCACAAGGTTGTCTATGGTAATCAATCCATCCTCGTTGGCGACTGCTTCGACATTATCCCCTCTGCCCATTTGCTGGCTGTATGCATCAAAGGTTTCCTGTTCGATCGGATAGGCATAAATACGGAGGTTTTCTTTAAACAAAATGCCAAAGGCTTCGAGAATTCCTCCATCCAAGCTGGAATAGTATTCCTCCTTAAAGATATCGGCGAGGTTGTTAAGTCCAAGCACCAATCCAATCGGTTCCTTGACCAAGTTTCGTAAGTATGAAGATAGTCGATAATACTCAAAATAATTGGTAACTAATACACCGTAACCACAGGCATTAATCACTTCAATACGGGCGATAAAATCATCATGATTCACATCGCCGTCGTCTCCCAACGAACCTAGGGTAAGTTCCATAAATACCTTGAGCCTGGTTTCATCTACCTCTTCTCGATTTATAAATTGAGCTTTAGCTTTCTCTAACATATCGAGGTTCACCTTGGTCAATGGACGAAAGCTACCACGTTCAATCAGGCAGGAATGTTTGTAGAGCTTTTCTGCGGCTTGTACCACATGGCCGCTTTCATCGAACATCACTGCATGGGTAAGACCGTTACGGATGAGTTCGAGGCAGAGGATACGGTTATCCCGTTTCTGAAAATCTGGTCCATTGAATTCAATCATATCCACCTCAATGCGATCGGTGCCAATTTCGTCGAGCAATCCGGCGATGAATTTACCTGGTTCATCCCGCAAGTAAAATGCCCCGTAAACAATATTTACCCCAAGTCTGCCAATTGCGTCCTGTTGTAAACGGTTGTCCCGGTCAAGCATACGGACATGCAGAATAATGTCGTGGGGTTTTCCTAACGGTTCAAGCTGCAGGCGTATTCCCATCCACCCATGGCATTCGTTGGTCTTGTTGTAGTTAAGGGCGGTCACCGTATTGGCAAAGGCGAAAAAAGTGGATTCATTACCCCGGTCTGGGGTGAGGCGCTGGTCGAGCAGATAAAATTCGTGTTCCAACATTTGCACCAAGCGTTGCCGGGAAACATAGCGACCGGCTTCTCCATAGATGGAGTCACTAAATTTCATATCATAGGCAGAAATGGTTTTTGCTACCGTGCCAGCGGCTCCACCCGCCTGGAAAAAATTTCTGCCCACTTCCTGACCCGCCCCGATTTCGGCAAAGGTACCATACTTGGCAGGGTCCAAATTAATACGCAAGGCCTTGCGTTCAACACTTTGAGGTTCGTCATCCATGACTATCGCACGATGTTGGATTTCCGATGACAGGCAAAGTTTTTCTTCGACCTTTAGTCTAATCAGGTGTTTTTTCTTATCTTTAAACGAATGAAAAAGTTTTTTTCCGAAGTTCTGCGAAAATTCGCAGTGTCAATAGTATCGACCATTCTTTTTGCTTTGGTCTTTTTCTTCCTTCTCGGGGGAATTTTTGCTTCATTTCTTGAAAGCCCAAAGCCGGAAATTAGAAAGTCTTCCTTTCTTGTTCTCGATCTTACCATGAATCTGACTGAGCGTCCAGGAGGGCTAACCTTCGAGGATGTTGCTGAACAAGCCTTGACTGATGAAGTTAGGCCGATGCAGGCCCATTTACTGGAGGTTCTAGATGCCTTGAGGAAGGCAAAAACGGACAGGCGAATTTCGGGAATTTTAGTGAAAGGAAGTTTTCAGCCACAGGATTATGGATGCGGATATTCCACGGTGCGTGAAATGATCGAGG
This sequence comes from Opitutales bacterium, assembly GCA_018607205.1. Taxonomy (GTDB): domain Bacteria; phylum Verrucomicrobiota; class Verrucomicrobiia; order Opitutales; family Seribacteraceae; genus Chordibacter; species Chordibacter forsetii. The sequence goes on from JABBBW010000104.1 coordinate 3,875, forward strand.
GCATGGAAGATTTTAAGGGCTCGGGTAAGCCGGTGATTGGGTTCTGTCACAGTCCTTCCCAACTCGATTACCTGGTTTTTGCCGCATGTGATGAATTGTACATGGATCCATCGGGCACTTTGCTTCTGAATGGTTTGGCCAGTGGCGATTTGTTTCTCGGAGATACTCTCAAGAAATATGGGGTTGGTGTACAGGTTATCCGGACCGGTCGATATAAAGGAGCGGTTGAACCTTTTACTTCCAATGCATACAGCCCGGAAAACCGTGAACAAATCAAACGGTTGTTAGATGTTCGCTGGGCTGATTATCTCGGGTTTATTGCCCAGCGGAGAGATCTTTCAGTTGATGAATTGAATACCACCTTGGCTACCAACTTTTTATTCGAGTCGGAAGATGCAATGGAGAATGGATTGATTGATAAAATCCTTACCCATGATCAATTTATCGATTTGATTATCGAGAAGGGAGCTTTGAATGAGGATGACAATTGGTACGAGGAGGTTGCTCTGATTGACTATTTGGACCGCCCGCAACCTGGTGAATCCCTTCAGGGACCTGAAGGACATTTTCGTAATCCTGAGATTGCAGTGATTTATGTAGAGGGTGTAATCGTTGATGGATGGGCGGATGATGGATCCATGGTAGGTGGAGGTGAGATTGTTAGTCGGATACGCTCAGCATGGAACGATGAAAATTGTCGGGCTATTGTATTGCGCGTCAACAGCCCGGGAGGAAGTGTATCTGGATCCGATGCCATTTTGCAGGAAATCAGCCGGGCTCGTAAGGAGGGTTTGCCCGTGGTGGTTTCCATGGGTGCAGTGGCTGCATCAGGTGGGTATTGGATTGCCACAGATTGTGATCTTTTACTCGCCCATGAACAAACAATTACCGGATCCATTGGTGTGTTCGGGTTACTTCCCAACCTTCAGGGTCTTGGTGCCCGGTTTGGGGCCTCTTTCGATTCGGTAAAGACGCATCCGTCTGCTGATCTGCTTGGAGTTTCCCGTCCGAAAACTCAGCAGGAAATGAAAGTTTTACAAACCCATGTGGAATCCCTCTATGGGAAATTTGTGGATCTTGTAGCCAATGGCCGTGGCCTTACTCCTGAGGTTGTTCATAAGCATGCCGAGGGAAGGGTATGGATGGGAGAAGATGCCCATGAAATTGGTTTGGTACAGGAACTTGGCGGTTTATACGATGCCATTGATCGGGCAGCTGAATTGGCAGAGTTGGGTGATGATTTTGAAGTGATTGAAATTCCCGAGGTCAGCAATCCCATGGATGAATTTACAGAAATGCTAGATGCAGAAGCCAAATCCCATACATCTTCGCGAATATCAGCCTTGCAAGTTCTGGCTGGTGCAAGTGGGTTGAAGGATGCCGAGTCTGTTATCCGTGCACTGGACAATCCCCGACGGACCTATTCGTGGTTATGCTGGTATCGTGGGTCCTTTGGCTTTCAACCTTAATTATTATTTATACAAAACAATATCCATCTAACTTTAAATTATGAACCAAACTGTTACCCTTACCCGATCCTGTACCGCGACCATCATCCCGGCAGGAGATGAAATCAACCTGGCAGAAGGTGCTACCTACAGCATTGCCCAGTCACTAGGGGGATCCGTCACCCTGCGCGATGCCAGTGGAATGTACCGGGTTGGAGAATCTGAGCTAGATGCCCTCGGAGAGGAGATCAAAAAAGAGGTGCTAAAAAGCAAGGATGACGGAAAGGACACAGGCCCCTTTAGTGAAAAAAAGGTCTGGGATGCCATGCGTGGATGTTACGACCCGGAAATCCCCGTCAATATTGTCGACCTCGGATTAATTTATGATTTGAAGATCGAAGATGGGGATTCAGGTAAGCAAGTTGGTGTAAAAATGACTTTGAC
>JABBBW010000191.1:0-1249 GCA_018607205.1 Opitutales bacterium
ATTAAGCTACTACTTGCTCGGCAAGGCAGGTAGCGGGGAAAAGTAAGCAACTGAGAACCTACCATCGTGCGTACAAAATTGTACGCAAACAAATCTTCAATCAACGAGGAATTGTCAAATCAGGAAACTACTAATTTTAAATTGGTGAATTTGCTGACAACAACTTTATCGAAAAGGGCAAGAATACAGGGGCATCGAGCGAAAACTAACCAATAAAACGAGCAATCATTTTTCCTTATCTCCCGTTTGGAGCCAGGGCAGACAATTTAGGATTATGAATCCTGCGAATCTTTGTCCGGGGAACTTGTAGGCTTATCAGCATCTTCCTTTTTCACTGGGGGACTCTTAGGTTCCTCGGCCACTTTCTTCGTTGGTTCTGTCTTTTCAGTGGGAGAGGCTGGAGATTGACCTTTCTTATCCTCAGTGGAGGGTTTTTTAGAAGGTTTGGCGGGCTCGGCTGATGAGGATGCTTTCGAAGATTGGCTAGACTCGTTAGGCGAGCTGTCAGAAAGCTTAGTTTCTGAGCTAGAGGCAGCTTTAGTATCTACATCCTTTTGGGGTGTAGTTTTATCCTTTTTGGCTTCGGTAGCTATAGGGGACTCTTTGGAACCGGAGGACTTTCCTTCCTTAGGCTTAACCTCATCATCTATAGACTTACGATTGGAAGCCTTTTTCAACACTGCGGCTTTTTTGGCATTATCCCGAGCCGCTTGGGCGGCCATTTCTTTACGTGCAGAGATGAATGACACAACGCATAAAACTACATAAATGAGCAAAAGACCCGCAGAAAGAAGCATACTGGTAGGCTTTAAGCTCGATGCTTCATAAATAAGGTATGGCTCGCTTCGCCACCAACTCATTTCAGCAAAAGCGCCTACTACCATTTTGGCTATGGACAGAAAACCTAGCAAAGCAATGAGCACGGCAACATGCATGATATGTTTTTTGGCATTGGGTGCCTTATCGGCAGCCACTGCCAAGAGAATTAAAATCAAACCGATAATACCTGGGATAAAAGCTGTCCAACTCTTACCGAATTCAAGAGATTTATTATTTTCAGGAGCATTGAGTACATTTTCCCAGTTGTTGGAGCTCAGGGTAACAGGACCTTCGGAGTCACCCATATTGTTATAAATAAAGCGAATCTTTGCCTTATCCACATCAATTTTGGGCCAATCGATTGGTTCATAATTTTCCGTGCCCGCATTGCTGTAATTTTCGGACTCCTGAAGAAGACCACGACGAGTAT
>JABBBW010000191.1:1259-5720 GCA_018607205.1 Opitutales bacterium
CAGATGAACTGGCATACCAAAAAGACTCTTCTTTACCCTCCATTCGACCTGCTTTGCGGGCGTAATTCTTTTGATTAATATCTTTGGCGTGACTTTCGTTCAACTTATGAACTATCCACCACACATTTTCTCCTGCAGAATCATCACATGGCATGAAGTCTAGCATTACGCTCTGATTACCGTCTGAAAGAACAAACTCGGCGTCGCTGGCCCAAGGACCTGTCAGTTTAATGGATAGGCTTGGGTCTTGAACAATGTAACTGATAAGACCAGTTAAGATAAGGATTCCTCCGAGGATAAAGGATGGTATTTTAAGCATCCTTTTAGGAAAACTGCTTTCAGGAAACAGGCAAGCTCGTAAAGTTTAAAAATCCTCTCGTTTCTCCGAGTTTTTCGAATAGGATATAGGTTTTTACTTTTATGACCTTAGAAACCATAATTAAAACTGAAACTAAAGAAGATACTTCTTTGGACTTACCTTGGCGTGTGATTGTCCTTAATGATCCCGTAAACCTGATGAATTATGTGGTGATGGTTTTTCGCAAGGTTTTGGGTTTTGATGAGAATAAGGCAACCAGACACATGCGCGAAGTCCACGAAAACGGTCGTTCTGTTGTTTGGTCTGGTAATCGGGAAAGAGCAGAAAATTATGCGTATCAATTACAGCATTGGCGTCTGCAAACCTTGTTGGAACGGGATGATTGAATTTCGTTTGCAAATCGATTCAAGAATTACCCGGGCGGTGGTTCCTTTGATTATCAAATCTTTTTCAGAATGTGGCAAAACGGCAGAACCAGTTTTCCCCTATCCGGAAGAATCTGATCAAGAATTAATGGATACATGGGCCAAAAGTTTACGAGAGGACCTTGCCCAGGACCGTCAAAGGCTTGCCCGTCTGTTGAACGATACAAAATTTGCTCATGGCTATGTCGAGATTCCCGACGAGGATATGGAACTAGTTTTGCGAGCGCTAACGGAAATTCGTTTATTTATTCGTAAAGCCAACTTGGAAGCTTTTAGCGATGAAGAATTGGAAACAGGGGAGTTTGTTTTACCCCAGAAACCACAACTTGCTCAGTCTTATTACCTTGCCTACTTGGTCTTAGCTGAAGTGCAGGAGGGCTTAATTGCCCAAGCCGCATAAGCTGAAAAGAATACAGTCTTAACCAGCTCGAAGGATTTGGTTATTGGCCACGGCAATTCCTCCTAACATAGCACCGACAATTCCAACATAGCCTTGGTCTGTCCCTGCGAGGTATAGGTTTTTGTACTTGGTCGATCCATCCCTTTTCTTGGTCGGAGATCCATAAAGGGTACCGTTTATATGACTGGTGAACCGCTTGATTGTTTTGGGGGTAAATGTATCCAGTAGTTCGGTGCGTTGGTGTAGTAGTTCTCGCTTTTCAAGGCCACCTGGTAAGTAACTCAGGGCATTATCAAGCATAGTTTTTTCCCAATAGTTTTTTTCCTTCAAGTATTGAGCCTCGGATAATTGAGACCATCGGTGAAAATTTGCCGGGTGGGTGACACGCAGTTTGGATTCTTCGGTCTGATGGTTCGTTCCGTAATTGTCTGGCATGCAAATTACTCCTGATTCCAAATCCACTAAACCTTTAGGGCAATCATATACAAAACGGTTTGAACGGTTGAAAAAGATTACGGTTTCGTCCCAGCTCAAATCTTTTGGGTGTCCCTTAAACACTCGTATCGATTCAATGATGCTAAACTGTCCAGTTTGGGCTTCATTTGGTTCGATACAATTTTCTTGCAGCAAAGATTCAGTCTCACGAATACCACAGGTTGAAATTATTTTTTCCGCCTTTATCGTTTCACCCGACTCTAAAATAACTTCCTTCGCTTTATCTCCCTTGGTTTGGATTGAGCGAACAGCGCTGTTCATTCTTCGATCTACCCCCAATTCCTTGAGCTTAGCTGTGAGGGGATTGAGAATTGCTCGGATACCATCCTCAGGCCTGGATAAACCTTGTTTAAAGATGGCATCGAACAACATGATAAAGGTAGGGAAATCAATATCGTCTGGCCGTGCAGATCCATAGTAACAGGTCGGACAGAGCAGCATTTCTCCAAGCAATGGATCGATGCCTGAGTCTCTAAGGATCGAGCGGGTGGAAAGCTCTTCCGCATCGACAGAATAGGCGGGGAATTGCTCCATCATTTTTAGGAGCTTCAAAAAAGCGTCTATGGAAGATGGAAAAGCTTCCTCCACTTGGCTAAGGAAATATTGAAAGTCATTATTGAATCGAAGGGACTGCTCGCCAAAGGTGATACGGGAATGGCTTTGTGGGAGAAGTTTTAATTCATCAATGGGAATGCGTAATTGTCGGCAAAGCTTAAGCAAAGGAGAAGATTTTCCCGAAGAAGGCGAGGGGTAATTGGTGAGGGCATGTAGCCCAACATCAAACTTCCTGCCCTTGCGGGCATAAAAACTGTTCAAGCCTCCGACTACATAATGTTTTTCGAGCAGAATAACTTTTTTGCCAAACATAGCTAAACGAACTGCAGCGGCCAGACCAGCTAACCCGGCACCAATGACCACAACCTCAGTTGAGGTAATCTGCGAACTTATGGATTTGACAGGAGACAAAGAAGGGTGGGGCAGGGAAACCGACCCCACTCAATCAGGCCGCGGCGCCCGCTTCGAACTTGGGAAGCAAGTAATTGGCACAACTATCCAGAGACTCGAGTTCACGATACTCTGGTTCGGGTACATCAATACCATGTTGCTTGCGAAGTTCCATGACAATGTCTAGAAAATCCATTGAATCTAGATCAAGCTGATCTCTCAGCCGAATGTCAGACTTGACGTCGTTAAGGTCTTCATCCGGAGCAATTTCCGCAATTATGTCGAGTACGATTTGTTTGACTTTATCTTTATCCATCAGAGCAAGAAAGTAATCATACCCTACGCTTCAAACTTTTTCAAGATAAGAACTGAATTGATTCCAAGCATACCAAAAGAATTGTTGAGAATTACCTTAACTCCACCCTCTTTTTTAATTGCCTGACCAGTTACTAAGCCTGGAAGGGCACAAGTTGGGTCAATCTCATCAACATTTAAGGTGGCATGAACCATTCCGTCCTCAAGTGAGGGAATGTTACCCGCTAGTTCAATAGCTCCTGCCGCTCCCATAGAGTGACCGATAAAACTTTTCGTATTATTGACCTTTGTACCAATACTTTCTCCAAAAAGATTGCGAATTGCTTTGCATTCCTGCTCATCCCCTTGAGGAGTTGAGGTGGCATGGGTGCTTACTAAATCGATGTCTTCCGGTTGCATATTAGCATTACTCAAGGCCTGCCTCATGCACTCCTCCTGCCTTACAGGATTGGGCAGTACATAATCGGTGCCATCGGAATTGATCCGGTATCCTGCAACCTCAGCGATGATGTTTGCGCCTCTCTGGACTGCGTCATCTAAGCGTTCCAAGACATAAATACATCCACCCTCGCTAACCACGATTCCATTACGCCCTTTATCAAATGGACGGCTTGCCCGAGTTGGGTCTTCGTGAGAGGCAAGAGCTCCTTGGCTTTTAAAGCCAGCAAAGATACCGTATGCACGGATACTTTCACTAACTCCGCCAGCCAGGGCAAAGTCACACTCCCCTAGGCGCAATTGTTGGACTCCCTGGATAATACCCGCATTTCCTGCAGCACAGGCTGCTCCGATCGTGTAGTGCGGACCAGTCAGACCGAGGTTAACCGTAATCTCCCCAGCAGGGTTATTGGCAACCGTGCGAGGATTGTGATGATGGGTCCAATACTTGATATCTTCATCGTAATGATCAAATAATTGGCAAACCTCAGTTTCTGTCTCGACGTTTCCGTGCTCGGTGATTCCGAGGTAGATTCCGATTCTTGAAGGGTCTACTTTTTCGAGATCCAGATCAGCATGGGCGATGGCTTCATTGGCACAATAGATTGCGATGCTTCCCGCCCTTGTACCTACACGGATTTCTTTACGTTTTTGATATTTTTTTTGGTCAAAATCACATACCCCTGCTGGTTGTTCGCCCATGTTGCGAACAGGAAATAAAGAAACCCCACTCTTGCCAGCCAGAAGAGCCTCCCGGTAGGTGGGCAAATCATTACCAAGCGGACAAGTTAGTCCGATTCCGGTGAGAACTATTCTGGGAAGTTGATTCATTTGTTAAAAATCAGTCGTCAAATTAATGAAGCATGCAACGAAATTTGGCAAGCTACCAAAGAGGCAAATTTTTAATATCGTATTTCGTAGCTGTCTATCCGCTTGCGCAGAGTTGCCCTAGTAATGCCAAGTAAGGCAGATGCTTTTACCTGATTGCCACCACATTCCTGCAAGGCTCGTTGAATAATTTCTTTTTCCATACTCTCGAGTAAATTCTTATCACTCTTTGCCCTAAGGTGAGAATAGGAAATATTAAAACTTTCTTCAAGGGATATGGATGAAGGAGGCTGGGT
>JABBBW010000085.1 GCA_018607205.1 Opitutales bacterium
TCTTCATTCTGGGCAAAGGTCACCCGTATGCATTCCTCCTTATGTTTCCATGGTTCATTCAGTCCTGGAAAGAAATAATGCCCGGGAACAACTAATACTCCCTTGGTTTTCAATCTTTGGTAGAGCTCTTCGGTGGTGATCGGTAAATTCTTTAACCACAGCCAAAGGAATAATGCTCCTTCGGGCTTATGAATGGCGTAGGGTAAGCCATCGAGTTCTGCCTGGAGTTGGCCAACAGCTTGTTGGGACTTTTTTCCGTAGTGGGGTTTTATTACTTCACGGCTTACCTGCATAATATCTCCGCTTCGCACAAGTTCGAGAGCAAGAGCGGGACCCAAGCTACCCGGAGCTAAACTGAAGACTGATGTCATTCGTGAGACCAAACGGATGATTTCCTTACGGGCGATGACGATTCCGGTGCGCAAAGTCGGTAGTCCAAATTTCGATAGGCTCAGGCACAGGACGATATTTTCATCCCAGACCGGAGTGATCTCGGCTTGAATGATATTGGGGAAAGGGGCTCCGTATGCATTATCAAGGATGAGCGGGACTCCTGCACTACGAGTAAGTGTCCTAAGCCTTTCCACCTCTTCGTCGGTAACAACATTTCCTGTGGGGTTGGTGGGTCGGGATAGGCAAAGAGCTCCCACTTCCTTTCCAATTGATAAAGTATCAAAGTCGATTCTGTATTTGAAAAAGGAATTATCAAGGTGTTCGATGTGGGGCTTGCGGGATTGAAAAAAGTCCGACTCCATCCCGACTTCGTTGTATCCAATATATTCTGGAGTAAGGGGGAGCATAATTTGTTTTTTTGGGGAACCTTCAAATCGGCCGGCAAACAAATTAAACAAAGAAAGAAAAGCGTTCTGGCTGCCATTGGTCAGAGCAATGTTTTCCGGACTAATTCCCCAACCATACTCCCGGTTAAACAAATTGGTTAAGGCATCAAGAAAAGGTGCGGATCCCTGAGGAGTATCATAGTTTCCGATCAATCTTTCAAATTCGCCCGGTTGATCAAGAATTCGCACCATGCGTTGGCGGACAATTTCCTGTATCTCGGGAACATGGGCGGGGTTTCCTCCCCCAAGCATAAGGGGGGCGGGATCTGCGGAAAGTGCGGACCCTAAGTCGTCCATTAACTCCGCAATTCCTATCTTGCCAGCAAAGCGTTTACCAAAATCGGACAGTTCATATTCCACATCTCATACTCCACAGGAGATTACTGATTCGAGCGAGTAATATTTTAATAATAACAAACAAGCCCCCAAATGAAACTATGGGGGCTTGTTGATTTTATTACATTATCTTACCTGTTCTTTAGGCTCCTCATGATACAAATTATTGATAAATTCCTCTACCTCTTGCTCGATTTTAATGGTTATGTTGTGATCAAGTACGATGTGGTGACGAGATTGAATCAAACTACATGAAACATACCCAAAGCATAGGGATAGAAACATAATTCGGATCAAAATAGTCATTCGGGTAATAAGTGCAATTAAGGTTGTTTTTTCTTTTTAGTAAGCAACCATATCAGTGCTGTTGAAGTAAGAGTTTATAAGATTATAGATTTTCTCTTGGGGCAAAGTGGTGCATTTATTCTTTCGAATATAACATTCAATGAATATGTAATTTGAATTCATTCTTTTTATATTTGGTTATTTCAAGAGTGTTCCTTAGTCATTCCATTTGTACCAAGATTGATTCTCATATCCGTAGATAAATGTACTTTCTGCCAAGGTTTCATTGGGGAAATAAAACCAGCCATTTACAGACTCACTAGAGAGATAAAGCATGTTGGGGAGCTCTTGGCTCATCCAAAACCAGCCGATAGACTCATGAAATACCCAGAACGAATTATTATCGGTGCAAATCTTAAGGAAGCACCAACCCATTTCTGGATGATAAATCCAGCCGTTTCCGGCATCATAAAATATACCAATTCCTTGTGCCTTAAACCAATCTGATCCGAGAATTTCTATTAAGGGTAGTTGTTCAACCGAGGGTTCATCGGCTACTTCTTCTGAGTTTTTACCCCCATTTTCTTCATTGGGTTCGGTATTTTCCTGGTCCTCACTTAATTCTTCTTCCTGGGAACTGTCAGATTCATCCCCTTGGGTAACTTCATTACCTGAATCATTGCCATTAGTATTGTCATCTGTATCTACACTAGATACTGGATCCAAAAAGGAGGAAACTTTCCAGTGCAAACGATTTTCAATTTCTTCCGGGTGGAAAGCAAAGGACGAGCCTTGAAGGTCTTCCACATTGAGAAGCCAATCATACAAGTCTTGAGCATTAACATCATCTTCTACTGCCAAGTTGGCTGAGATAGTTTGATCATTGACGGCTTTTTCCAACTGGAAGACGGGTTTCTTGTTTTGTAAAAGAATCTCGTTTGCTTGGTAGAGCATATTGATAAGGGATGGATCCGTTTGGTCATCGAAGGATATTTTGTAAGGATTCTCGTGGGAATTTATTGTGACCGACAATTGTTCTTCAACCGATACCTTACCGTCGTTTAACTCTAGTTTTATATTTTCAATACCTGTAAAACCTGGAGTTGGTAAAAAGACTAATTCATCTTCCTCAAGGTAGCAGTCTCCGTTTTCTGGGCTACTACTTAATGATATGGCAACTGTATCTTCGTCCGCATCCTTGGTTATGAGTTTTATCCTAAACGGTGTTTCACGAACTCCACCGCTTAGTACTGCTAGGTTGTATTCAAAGGAAGGCGCGTCGTTTTGAGATTCCACAACCAAGCTTATTAAAGCAGTTTCACTATTTAAGGATCCATCACTTGCTCTGACTTGAAAGGAGTCCTGGCCATTAAAGTTTGTTGTGGGAGTGTAGGTGTATCTTGGTCCTTCTCCGACTAAGGTTCCGTTGGTTGGTTGGGATACGATATTAAAAACCAATTGGTCACCCTCGGGGTCAGAGGCAATTAACTTGATGGCTATATTGCCATCTTCCTTCAGACTAAAGCTTGATGGTTGAACGACAGGTGCATCATTTACCTCGGTAACAGATATACTGACCAAGCCGATATTGCCATGGACTGTTCCGTCAAATGGACGATAGCTGAACGAATCATCTCCAGAGTATTGTTCAAAGGGTACATAGGTCCATTGGTTATTAGCATTTTCAGTAAGGCGACCGTGAAGTGGCTCCTTCACAACTTGATAGCTTAGCTTGTCCTGATCAACATCAGTACCGAGCATGGCAAAGGAGACGGAGGTATCTTCCTTTGTTTCTAAAGTAAAATGAGTAGCTACCGGAGCATCGTTGCTAGCCTGTAAACGAATTTGAACAGTTGCTTCAGAACTTTCGAGTTCTCCGTCGCTGACTATGTAGCGAAGGCTGTCTTCCCCATTAAAATGATTATTGGGGAAGTAGAGCCACTTGCCAGATTCTTCCCACATGAAACCATTTTTGGGGAGTTGGCTAAGCTGGAGGTTTAAGTTATCCCCGTCAATGTCCCCGTATTTGAAATCCACGAAGAAGAATTGGTCCTCCGTTGCATTTACCTCGAACGACTGAGCCCAGGGCGCATCGTTAACCGCTTCTACTTCGAATGAAATGGTGGTGAGGGCACTTTCCTTTCTTCCGTCGGAAACTTTAAAGGTGAGCGTGTCAGTGCCGTTGAAGTTTTTAGCGGGTACATATGAACGATTTTGATTCTCACCACTCAAGGATCCAAAAGTAGGAAATTGAGTCACCACAAAGGTCAATTCATCCCCATCGGGATCATAGGCTTCCAAGTTGAATTGAATTTGTCCGTCTTCTTTCAGGGTGAAAGTTTTAGCATTGGCAATGGGTGCTTGGTTTTCCAATACTTCGAGGAAGACCTCGACTGCGAAGAATGAATTCTCTGGGTCATTGGTGGAGAAATGAACCTCTGCACTGTAGTTACCCTCAGCCAACCCGGTCGCGTCAAGATTGACCTCCATGGTTCCTTCTGTGCCTCCGTCAATCAAACCAAGCATAGGGGAACCTGTTATCCAAGAAGGTGAAAAAGAGCGGGTAGTCCATTTGAGTGCATTACCAATTAAGGCCCAACCATCTGTTTCTTGATCCCAGGTATCAATTGCAGGGAAGAAGTTTAGGTCGACGACCAAGTTTGGCTCCGAACGGAAGGTTACCAGTGGTGAACCATCCTCCCAAGTTGCAGCAATGGTCCCACCTGCGTTTGGCTCTTGATGTAGAATTCTTACATTACCAGAGAAAGAGTTAACACCTTCCACGAGTGGGTGATTGGGTAAAGAAATTTCTCCAAGCATTCCCTGGGTTACAGAATATTCAGTTTGCATTTTAAAAAGGGCCAATTCTTGAGCCCTCCAATCTCCGGTCAGGGACCAATCTTGGGATTCAGCAAAAAATAAATTTTCTCCGGGCATGGTAATTACACCACCACCAGTAGCCGCATATTCAGAAATGAGGTCTCCAAGTGCTTGGTTGTCCCAATAGGAATAGTTGCTGTATACGATAATAGCGTCAAAAGCACTGACTTCATCTAAGGTTGGAGTCAGTCCTGACACATTTATTGTGGTCACCCCAGATACATGCTCGAGTGCAGAAAGGCCCAAGCCAAACGCCTCCAATGTGGTAGCAGTATCTGCTCCGAGTACACCAACCTCTAAACCCGTTTCGTTGTTGGACCCTTCATAACGAATGGCGTCTGGTACATCTTCCAAGTTTGCCGAGGTTTTTGTATCAAGAAACAAAGCGTGTCCTGGATTGAAGAAATCTGGTGATCTTCCTTCAGCATTAAGTCCAGATAATAGGTTGGAGAAATCCAAGTCCCGTAACCGCTTGACATTAGTTTCAACTACCCTGGCTTCCCATTCTCCCTGGGATTCCCCAGAGTTTGTCAGGGTAATGGTTTTAGATGTTTCATCTCCAGGTTCTAGGTTTAACTGAATCGAATCAGGAAGGAAAGTTATCGCAGGAGGGGTAACTGCCTGCATCGTCAATATGACTTTAACCTCCGGATAGTTCGGGTCGTTTGACTTTACCGTTAAGCTAGCGGATATATTTTCACTTACTCTGGGTTGTCCAAAAACCTCGATAACTTCCTCCATCCCCGGATCTAAACTGAACTCTGCAGTATTCGAAGAAAAGGCTGGGTGATCAAAAGTCAGTTCTTGAACTAAGAGCGAATCTGTGCCGTTGTTTTTAACTTTTATGGACATGGTACGATTCTTACCAATCCAAACTTCTCCGAAATCTAATGAAGATGGATTGACCAGAATTTCAGGACTTCCGGTAACCGTAAGGTTAACAGGAATTTCGATATTAGAGGCCAAAGGATCGTTAGTACCGAGAGTCACAATCGCACTCTTGGTACCCGCGACAAAACCGGATGCATCAATTGAGAAATCGAGATCTGTTTTGGTACCTGCACCAACAACGCCCGAAGCTGGACTAACGGTTAACCAATGGGGCGATGTTGCTTGCAAAGCGTTAAACAAATTCAATCGTCCGGCCGCAACCATTTTGCCTTCAAAATCTTCGATCGGATCGATCGAGTTCATCAGTGTATTTTTTAATTCTTGATGTTTTGAGGAAGGATTTTGTGAAAGGAGTACCGCGGCGGCACCAGCGACATGGGGCGTGGCCATCGAAGTTCCGCTCATGTAGGCTGTACCTCCGTTGGGAA
>JABBBW010000022.1:0-758 GCA_018607205.1 Opitutales bacterium
TCGTTCAATTTCAATTCTTCGCAGAGAAATACTGGAAGATATGCAATCATCCAATCAAGCTGCAGTCATGGGTTCAGTTCCCCAAGCTGGTGCTCTCAAAAGCACTCTTGCAGCAGGTTCTGCATTGAAGTTAATCCAACAAATGCGTGCTAAAAAAGCAGCTAAAAAACAACAGTCCGAATCTTCTTCTAACACACCGAGCTAAACCCTTTGGTCTGAGCCAACCACTGACCTTATGATTACCTTTAACCCTTTCCGTGCTATTCGACCTCGCCAAGAGCATGCACAAGATGTTGCATCTAGACCCTATGATGTTCTTGATTCAAAAGAAGCTAAGGACGAGGCGGAAGGAATTCCCAATTCTTTTCTTCGGGTTATTAAACCGGAGATCGACCTTCCTGAAAATGTTAGTCCATATTCTGATGAAGTTTACCAACAGGGTAAGAAGACTTTTTTAGATATGCAGGATAAAGGTGTCTTGATTAAAGAATCATCACCAAGTTTTTATGTTTACCGACTAACCATGGATGGTAGATCACAAACGGGTTTAGTTGGATGTTGTCATTTTGAGGAATATTTCGAGGGGAAGATCAAAAAACACGAACTTACCCGTACCGCCAAGGAAAACGATCGAGTGAAGCATGTTGAAACCCTTGAGGCTAATGCTGAACCAGTCTTTTTCTCTTACCGGGGACAACAACAGATTGATTCAATTGTTGAACGAATTACACAGGGAGAAAGAACCTATGATTTTATTG
>JABBBW010000022.1:768-5650 GCA_018607205.1 Opitutales bacterium
TTATTGCAGAAGATGGAATTCGTCATGAATTGTGGACATGCTCAGATACCCAAACTAATGTGGACATATCCTCAGCGTTTCAAAGTGTAGATGCACTGTATGTTGCAGATGGACATCATCGTACAGCCGCTGCAGCCCGTGTTGGACAAAATCTTAAAGAAAAAAACCCAGCTCATACAGGAGATGAGGAATATAATTTTTTCATGGCGGTATTATTTCCTGACGATCAACTCAAAATTTTTGATTACAATCGAGTGGTTAAAGATTTAAATGGTTTAACGAGTGATGCTTTTCTTGAACTTCTAGCTAATGACTTCGATCTTCAAAAGGACGAGTTTTCAGCAATCAAACCCTCCAGTATGAGGGAGTTTGCGATGTATTTATCTGGTCAGTGGTACCGGCTTAGCCCCAAAGAAAGCTTTCGTTCTCAAAATCCGGTTCAGGACCTTGATGTTACATTGTTGTCCGACAAAATATTACAGCCAATTCTCGATATTGGAGACCTAAGAAAAAGCGAAAGAATTGACTTTGTCGGAGGTATACGTGGACTTAATGAACTATCTCGTAGAGTAGACTCTGGTGATATGGCTGTAGCCTTTGCATTGTATCCAGTCAGTATGGATCAACTGCTAGCTATTGCAGATGCCGGAGAAATTATGCCTCCCAAGACGACTTGGTTTGAACCAAAGTTAAGAAGCGGTCTGTTCGTCCATTCCATCAAAAGATAATGGTTCTATCCAATGCCTTAAGGGGTATTTGGATGTTTGTTGTTCTCCCCATCAGTTATTAAGTAAGTGGGATGAAACTCTTAGTTTTAAGTGCATCAACTGGGGGCGGTCACAATATGCGTGCCTATGCGTTGCAAGATTGGTGGTGTGAAAAAGGTGGTGACTGTCAGGTTTATCAACCATTAGAGAATACCTTTTGGGGATACAAATCAGGGTGTCAGCTTTATAATTTCATTCAGAAGAAAATGCCTTTTCTTCATTATGGTTATTTTAATTTTCTTGAGCTTGCATCGTTACATAGGAACCCAGGTATAATTCTTGGCTCCCAAAAGTTTATAAAAAAAATCAAAGAATTTTCTCCCGATATTATCGTTTCCGTTCATGCACATTTGAACCATGGATACTTCAAACTTTCTCAGACCATTGACAGTAAAATTATACCCTATGTTGTTTATTGCGGCGAATTGGCAGACGGTAATGGTTTTTCGAGGCATTGGGTGAACCCCGATATAGACTTATTTGCCAGCCCTTACCAGGAAGGTTGTATTGCCGCCGAAAAAAGAGGGATGCCATCTTCAAAGTGCTTGGTTGCCGGTCCTCTGCTCAGAAAACCATTTTATATCCAAGATCGATCTTTTGATCGATTAAATATCCTGAGTAAATACGGATTACAGCCTAACTTACCTGTATATCTTTTAGGAACAGGAGCAAATGGGGTAAATCACCACCCTGCAATTATTAAGAGATTAATGAAGGCCCAAAAAAAATGTCAAGTTATCGCTTTGTGTGGATCTAATGATAAGACATTGTTGGAACTTAGGAAGATTCCACCCTCTGATTATTTGGATGTCGTAGCACTTTCACAAGTAGGAGCAACTGAAATGGTAAGTCTCCTACGCTCGGTCGACCTTATGGTCGCTAGACCTGGTGCAGGATTAACCACGGAAGCAATTGTAACAGGATGCCCGATGATCTTTGATTTGACGGGTGGTGGCATGCCCCAAGAAAACAATAATTTAAATTTCTGGAAATCTAAAACAGGTTCAATACTATCATTCTATTCCATTTCTAAACTTATTAATATTCTGCAAGAAAAACAACCGATTCCGCGGGTAGAAATTCCCTTAGAAGAATCCCCAAACTTATTTTTGGATGCTTTGATTAAATTAGTTAAATGAATGACCTAATTACATCCAAAACATTACCGCTTTGGGCAGCGGCACGTTCAATTTATGGTTGTGGTGTGGAATGTCTTTCAGCAAAAAACTCTCAAAGCTTAGTTCCCCGTATTCTGCCATCAGGAGAATTCTCCTTTGGCACATCCTTAATTTTTAGTCCAAAATCTTTTGTTAAAGTAATTGAGGGCGGGTTTGCTTTACCTAAAATCAGGTATTTCCTGACCGCACCAACTGGTACATTTCGTTCGGTTATAAATTTGGCAAGGGTGGGGAAGGTTTATCGATCACCTTCTCAAATTAAAGAGATTCATGGAATGTTGAATGGTTCGCTCGAAGCAATCTGTTGCTATTTAAATCACCATCTTGTTGCCAAAAAAGCTTTTCACGACGAAAGTTCGCGTACCTTAACTTTTGAAATTAAAGGGATGCAAAGAAAATGGCTTATTAAAATGGATGGTTCCAACGGTTGGCAGGTCGGTGCCTGTTCTTCTCTTGACCGTGCTTCAGCTTGTTTGGCTTTTAATGATATAGAGGTTGCTAAAAATGCGGCGTTAGGAGCTTTAGATTCATGGCTGAGCCTTACAAACGCTGAAATTATACTCTCAGGAAGAATTCCATTACTTGATAAATTTGGATATGTCTCAAGGATTGCACAAAATGAAGTACCTCGCCCCGGAAGATGAAAAGAATTAAGTCAGACCTACTATTTCAAAATGCCAATCGAGTCATTCCTACGGGAATTTATGGGCATATGGCTCCAGGAGCTGGACTACCGCTTGACTTTCCACATTTTTGTTCATCAGGCAAGGGTGCTCGATTCACCGATGTGGATGGTAATGAATGGATGGATTTTATGTGCGGTTTTGGTGCAGTCCTTCACGGATACCGGCATGAAGCGATAGAGCAGGCTGTTCAAAAACAACGGGAGCTTGGATCTGTTTTTAATCAGCCACACTTTCTGATGGTGGAATTAGCGGAAAAGTTAGTCGAACTTATCGATTTTGCAGACTGGGCGGTGTTCGCAAAGAATGGATCGGACCTGACCACTTGGGCAATTCGTGTGGCAAGGGAAAAGACAGGAAGAGAATACATTATTAAAGCAAAAGGAGCTTATCATGGAGTGGATGCATGGTGCGACCCTGGCATGGGTGGGCGTATTTCTTCGGATCGTGAATTTGTTTTAGAATTCGAATGGAATAATCTTCAGCAGCTGGAATCGTTACTGGTTAATCATTCGAACCAAGTAGCTGCAGTTATTTTAACGCCTTATCATCATGCATCCTTTGGACCATCTGAACTTCCATCTGTGGGTTTTTGGAAGAATGTAGAAATGTTGTGCAAACAACATGATGCCGCTTTGGTTTTAGATGATGTTCGCTGTGGTTGGCGGCTGGATGATTCAGGTTCTCACAACTATTTTGGTTTCTGTCCTGACCTAGCTATATATTCGAAAGCACTAGGAAATGGCTACGCAATCTCAGCATGTGTCGGTAAAGATAAATTTCGGACAAGTGCTGCTGATGTCTTTCTTACTGGAAGTTGTTGGAATGATGCATATGCATTTTCCGCTGCTCTTGCTTCTCTTCAGATCAGCAGAGAAAACCTGGTAGCAAAATCTGTTCTTGAAAAAGGAAAATACTTTTGTTCAAAACTCGAAGAAGTCGGGCAGGAATACGGTATTAAATTAAAAATGACCGGCGTGCCATCGATGCCTTACCCTTGGATTGAGGGAGATGAAGACCTGTACCAAATTCAAGGGCTCTGTAAGTTTGCAGCTGCTGAAGGACTCTACTTCCATCCTCACCATAATTGGTTTATAAGTAATGCCCTCAGCTACGAAGATTTGGATCAGGCTCTATTCATTGCTAAAAAAGCCCTTGGGAAGTTCGTTGAACAGTAATTAAGATTTATCCTCTTCATTCTAGAGATAAATTAAATCTCATTGTATTTGCTGAGTGTTTATCACATGATGTGGGTAGATATTTATTAGGTATAGAATGTTAAACGATACTTCAATTTTAGTTACAGGAGGGACTGGATCCTTTGGAAAAGAATTTATACGGACGGTTCTTAGGACTTATCGACCACGCCGTGTTATCGTTTACTCTCGTGACGAGTGGAAACAGTCTGAAATGCAATCAGATCCTGATTTCCAGGACAGTTCAGTACGGTTTTTCCTTGGTGATGTCAGGGACAAAGAGCGACTTAGATTAGCTATGCGGGAAGTGGATTATGTGATCCATGCTGCTGCTTTAAAGCAAGTGCCCGCAGCCGAATACAATCCAAATGAGTTTATTAAAACCAATGTCAACGGCGCAACTAATATAGTCGAAGCGGCAATTTCTTCCAATGTTAAGAGAGTCGTTGCACTTAGTACTGATAAAGCGGTCAATCCTGTGAATCTATACGGTGCGACAAAACTATGTTCTGATAAAGTGTTCATTGCTGCTAACAGTTATGCTGGGGCAGGGGGAACCACTTTTTCGGTTGTTCGATATGGCAATGTTGTGGGCAGTCGAGGTAGTGTGATTCCACTTTTTCAAAAACAGCGAGAATCTGGAAAAATCACTATTACAAATTCCGAAATGACCCGTTTTCTGATTACTCTCAAAGAGGGGGTAGATTTCGTTTTAAAAAGCTTGGACTCGATGGTTGGTGGAGAATTGTTTGTTCCTAAAATCCCTGCTTGTACGGTTGGGAATTTGGCAAATGTTTTGGCTCCCAATGCCCAAAAGGATGTAATTGGACTAAGGCCGGGTGAGAAAATGCATGAAATTTTAATTCCCCTAGATGAAGCCAGAAATGTACTCGAATTTGAAGATTATTTTATTATCAAACCAGTTCAGGCATTTTGGGGGAATAAGATTGGGATTTTGGGAGGAGTAAGTTGCTCGGAAGGTTTCCAATATGCAAGCAATGTAAATTGTGAGTCATTAAGTGAAGATCAACTTGCCCATTTGCTCGAGGACTTTCTCC
>JABBBW010000005.1:0-4281 GCA_018607205.1 Opitutales bacterium
GGATCAGGAATCCGGCTGGGCAATTGCTGGTGGGCAGGGTAGGAACCACTACGCAATATTTGAGCTAAAGGATCCATTGCCCGGTGGAGTGCTCAATTTCCGCCTCGTTCAGAATTATCCCAACCATGCAATTGGCAAGTTCCGTTTGTCTGTAACCAATGCGAAAAATCCAGCCTTGGCCTTTTCCCAATCTCTCACCTCGATTCTGGATAAGCCCACCGAAAAGAGATCGCCGCAGGAACAGAAGCAACTGTTGGATTATTTTGTTAAGCAAGGGCCAGCCACCCAACGAATCAGGGAGCAGGTCGCATCTCTTCGCAACCAGCTTAACCAGATCAAGCCATCCGCAACTGTGCCCATGCTAAAGGAGGTAGTGGAAGCCAATCGACGGGAGTCCTTCATTCATTTACGTGGTTCCTACCTTAGCAAGGGACCAATTGTTCGTGCAGGGTTTCCCTCAGCCTTAGCACCCAAGCTCAAAAATATTGATACCCCTAACCGGCTCGATCTTGCGAAATGGTTAATACAGGACGACAACCCCTTGACTCCTCGGGTAACCGCCAATCGATTCTGGGAAAAAATATTTGGAATCGGGCTGGTTGCTACCAGTGAAGAGTTTGGTGCTCAGGGGGAGTTGCCCAGCCATCCCAAACTCCTCGACTGGTTGGCCACCGAAATCGTGGCGATGGATTGGGATGTGAAAGCATTTCTTAAATTGTTAGTTACCTCGGATACCTACCGTCAGAATTCACATGTTACCGATAAGATGGCAGCGATGGATCCGAATAACCGCTTGCTTGCCCGCGGACCCCGCTTGCGTTTGTCTGCCGAAATGGTCCGCGATCAGGCATTGGCAGTTGCCGGATTGCTCAGTTCAAAAATGTATGGTCATCCTGTGAAACCCCCGCAACCCAATATGGGCCTTAAAGCAGCCTTTGGTAGTGGAATCGATTGGAAAACCAGCAAGGGGGAAGACCGCTATCGTCGTGGTATTTACACTACCTGGCGCCGCTCCAACCCCTACCCATCGATGGCTACCTTTGATGCTCCGAACCGGGAAGTATGTTCGGTCCGCCGTGACCGTACCAATACTCCTCTGCAGGCTTTGGTAACTTTGAACGATCCTGTCTATGTGGAAGCCGCTCAATCTCTTGCCCGTGCCATGAAGACAAGAGGTAATAGCCCAGCTGAGCAGCTGGAAAAAGGTTTTGAGATCTGCCTTTCCCGCAACCCAAGCAAAGAGGAACTTGATCGCTTGGTTGCTCTTTATGAGGAAGTTCGAAGCGATTATTCCAAAGACCTGGAACTTGCCCGCAAAATGGCCACTGATCCTATCGGGCCAGCTCCCAAAGACTCCAATCTTGCTGACCTTGCGGCTTTAACTGTTGCAGGGAACATCATGCTCAACCTCGATGAAATGATGATGAAAAGGTAATTCACTCTTCTCTCTTCCATTTTCACTCTTCACATCTCATGAATCCGATACTCGAAAAAATTCAGCTTAATACCCGCAGGCACTTCCTCCAAAATTGTGGGGTGGGGTTGGGCATGGGGGCTCTAGCTCAATTGATGTCGCCCGATGCTTTTGGTCTATCCGCACCCCAGAATCCTCTGCTTCCGCGTGCTCCTCACTTTGCCCCCAAGGCGAAGCGGGTTATTTATCTTCATTTGACTGGTTCTCCCCCTCACCTTGATATGTGGGATTATAAACCTGAGCTAGGTAAACGAACAGACCAAGATTGTCCGGATGAATTTGTAAAAGGCAAAAAGTTTGCCTTCACTTCCGGTACTCCGAAATTAATGGGATCGCCTCGCAAGTTTGCTCAGTATGGTAAATCCGGCATGTGGATGTCCGATGCCATTCCTCATTTACATGAAGTTGCGGATGATCTGTGCGTGATCAATTCTATGCACACCACTCAGTTTAATCATGCTCCTGCAGAGCTCTTTGTGCATACCGGTTTTCAACAACCAGGCCGCCCATCCTTTGGTGCCTGGACCACTTATGGGTTGGGTTCAGAAAATCAGGACCTGCCAGGCTATGTGGTTTTAATTTCAAGCGGTACCCAACCAAATGGTGGGAAAAACTCCTACAGTGCCGGTTTCATTCCTTCGGTTTATCAAGGCGTCCAGTGTCGCTCCAAGGGAGACCCTGTTCTGTATGTATCTGACCCACCCGGGATGACCCGCGGGCTAAGGCGTTCCAGTCTCGATGCGCTACGCGATTTGAACAATCAGGCGGCCCAGAAATTTGCCCACCCAGAAACCCTAACCCGTATTGCCCAGTACGAACTGGCTTATCGGATGCAGGCATCCGTGCCCGAAGTGATGGACATTAAGAAAGAGTCCAAGGCCACGCTTGAGTCTTATGGGGCCGTGCCGGGTGAATCCAGCTTTGCTAATAATTGCCTTCTCGCCCGCCGCCTTGCAGAAAAAGATGTACGCTTTATTCAACTCTTCGATTGGGGCTGGGACTTTCATGGTACTCGTGAAGACACCTCGATTAATAAGTCAGGTGGCTTGGTTAAGAAGTGTGCCACTATGGACAAGCCAGTTGCTGCATTGATTAAAGATTTAAAGCAGCGGGGTTTATTTGACGATACACTTATAATTATTGGTGGTGAGTTCGGTCGTACACCTTTCCGTGAGGGGCGCACATCGAAGGGACAGTTACTAGGCCGCGATCATTATCCGGACTGCTTTACTATGATTATGGCCGGTGGTGGAGTTAAAGGTGGACATGTCCATGGAGCATCCGATGAACTCGGGTTCAATGTAGCCAAAGACCCTGTGCATGTGCACGACCTGCAGGCCACCTGGATGCATTTGCTCGGCTTCGATCATGAACAATTGACTTATCGTTTTCAGGGTCGTGATTATCGACTAACTGATGTCCATGGCCATGTGGTCAAGGATTTGATTGCCTGATGTTTTAAAGGTCTTTCTGGCCGAAATTTAGAAAAGATTAGCTTTTGGGTTTGTTCCCTAAAAGCGGTCGGTTAGGTTTGTTTTGTGAAAATTTTATCTTTCTACCCATTTTTATCTTTATTTAGTTTTTGTTTTGGTCTGTTCGCGAGTGCCCATGCTCAGCAAGCCGTTAAAGATTTCGTTTTGCAGGATCCTGAGCTCGAAATAACTCTCTGGGCGGAGTCGCCCTTGTTCTTTAATCCCACCAATATGGATGTGGATAGAAACGGAAGGATCTGGGTAACGGAAGGGGTGAACTATCGCAGAAGTCAAACCCGCAAGGAGGGCGATCGGGTGGTCGTTCTTGAGGATACTGACTTAGATGGCGTGGCTGATAAATCAACCGTTTTTGTACAGGACCCGTACCTCGTTGCCCCGATGGGGATTGGTGTGATTGATAATCAAATCTTTGTTTCGCAGACACCAGACATTATCAAATACACCGATGTGAATCGGAATCTAGTCTATGATGAAGGAGACACTCGCGAAGTCTTCCTCACTGGATTCATCGGGAGCAATCACGATCATTCAACCCACTCGGTCATAGGTGGGCCCGATGGTAAGCTCTACTTTAACCAGGGAAATTGCGGAGCCAAGATCACCGATGGTTCAGGCCGGACTTTTTATGTGGGTAGCTTTTACTACAACAAAGGAGGACCACAGGTGGGATGGAATTTTAACCCCACCACCTTTGCGGGAAAGGAAAGTGATGACGGGCATGTCTGGGTTTCTGGATTTACCGGTCGTATCGATCCCGATGGGGAAAATATGGAAATTGTGGGACATGGGTACCGCAACAGCTATGAGCAGATATTCACCTCCTTCGGGGATATGTTTCAAAATGATAATGATGACCCCCCTGCTTGCCGAACGAGCTTTGTTCCCGAAGGTGCCTTTTTTGGATTTTGTTCCGAGGATGGCAAGTTCGGTTGGTCGGCCGATCGCATAGCCGGCCAAACCAATGCGGAGGCGGAGTGGCGCACCCATTTGCCGGGCTCTTTCCCCCCGGGTGATGTGTATGGGAGCGGTTCACCGACCGGGATTACCTACTATGAAAATGGCTCTCTGCCTACCAAGTATGAAGGCTCCCTATTTTCCTGCGAACCGGCCAGACGGATGATCTTCCGCTACCACCCTAAGCCTGATGGGGCAGGTTATGAATTGAAAAGAGAAGAGTTTATCAAACGGGTTGGTGGTGCCGATAACCGGGCAGGTGCATTTTCCGATGTCTTGGTGGGCACGGATGGTGCCCTCTATGTGGCCGATTGGTTTGATCCTATGGTGGGTGGCCATGGTGCGGCAGATCGCCAGCAC
>JABBBW010000005.1:4291-5644 GCA_018607205.1 Opitutales bacterium
TGTGTATAAGAGACAGGATTTACCGCATTGCACCCAAAGGATTTAAACCAAGTGGAAAAAGCCCGAAGTCAGTCGAGGAATTGTTGAGCAGTCCGGCTCATAATGTCCGCTTTGTCGGCTTCCAAAAATTTAAGGCACAGGGAGCCGATGCCTTCGACCGCGTGCGGAAGCTAAGTCAACAAAGCCCCTGGATGGAAGGGCGTGCAACTTGGCTTTATCCCTATCTCGGAGAAAAGGGAGTGGCTGAGTTAAGAAAAATCGCTTCCGCAGCCAGTAACTACCGATCCCGCGCCACTGCCCTAAGAAGTGCCCTGCGCTATGATCGTGGCGGCTTGGGGTGGGAGTTTGTGGAGTTGCTGAGCAAGGATGAGTCTTCCCATGTCCGCCGGATTGCCCTGACTCACCTGCGCGATTTTCCTTACGAAAAGAAAAAGGAGGTTCTATTGGATCTCATTCTGGCTGGGTCGATGGAGGATCGGACTTATCTGGAAGCCGTGGGATTGGCGGCGGATGGAGTGGAAGATTTATTGTGGGCAGATTATTGCCAGCACCGAAACATTTCTGGAGCCAAGGACTGGGACAGGCAGGCCCACCTTCTGGCCTGGCGTTTGCACGGCGACTCCATCGTCGAGCAAACGGTCGCCCGTATGCTATTGCCGGAAGTATCATCCGGGCACCGCATGGAACTGGTGGCCTCCCTGGCAATGAACCGTTCCTTGTCTGCATTTGAGGGAATGAAGAAGGTATACCTTGAAACCAAAGACGAAGGAGTCAGGGATCTCGCCAAGCAGTTTTTGGTTAAGAGTATGGTGCACCGATGGAAGCCTTATCCGGTTCGTGAATTTTTAATTAGTCAAAATGTTATCGATTCGAAGCCCAAGCCGTTGGTGCAGGTCCCTGGTCTGAGCAGGGATGATGGAAACCTAAAGGTTGCCAATGTGACCAAGCTCAAAGGGGATGCTGCCGTGGGCAAAATTTCGGCTGCCCGATGCTACAGCTGTCACCAGTTTGATGGACTGGGCGTGGAGTTTGGTCCGAACCTCAAAGGCTGGGGGCAGAGCCGGTCTAGTGAGGAAATTGCCCGTGCGATCATTCATCCATCGGCAGGGATTGCCCATGGGTATGAAAGCCAGGTGATCACTCTTGAGCCCAAGGGAGAAGAACGAAAGGGCTTTTGGAGAATCAATGGCATCATTACCTCAGAAAGTGACCCGTTGACCATCCGCAGTGCGGGTGGGTTGGTACAGCAGGTGCCCAGTCATGAAATTCATTATATCCAGCCCGGTCGGGCTTCCCTAATGCTATCTGCTAATCAGATGGGGATGACGGTGCAGGATGTAGCGGACGTGGTTG
>JABBBW010000159.1 GCA_018607205.1 Opitutales bacterium
CTGCTACTAAATCTTCTACAGTTGTAACTCTTACCTCCAGTGGCGAATCAAGGCCAAGCTTCAGGTTAAGCATATGCCGACCCACTTTTGCCAGATCATATCTTTTTGTATCAAGAAAGAGTCTATTAATCAAAGCCTCGGCATTAGCTTTGTGCGGTGGCTCACCTGGGCGAAGTTTTTTATAAATTTCTTTGAGCGCCTCTTCTTTATTTTTGGAAGTATCTTTCTTTAGACAACGAATAATAGCACCGTCATCAACACTGGTATCAATAGCTTGGAGAGATTTCTCTCCAGCCTTCATGAAAGCACGAAGGTAGGTCTTAGTTAAAGGCTCGAAAGCTTTGGCTAAAACAACACCTTTAGCGCGATCAAACATAGGTTCAATAAGAACATAATTGGAAACATTTTCTTTCTTAACAAGGTCTTCGATAGATAAAGTTTCTATGTTATAAAAGAGGTCTATAATTTTATGATCCGAATCCTTGTCTTTTTCTGGATCCCAATCCATCAGTGCCCGAAGGAAAGTTGTAATTAAAAACTTTCTACGCCTTCTTCTGCGGTCAAGGTATACATAAAGCAGTTCGTGCTGATCAAATTGTGCCTCTATCCAAGTGCCTCTATCCGGTATTATGCGGAATCCATGCAAAGTTTTTCCACTGGTATGAACAGATTCTTCAAAGCTAACACCCGGTGAACGGTGAAGCTGGCTTACAACAACCCGTTCAGCACCGTTAATAATAAAAGAACCACGTTCTGTAATGATGGGCAATTCGCCCATAAAGATTTCTTCTTCGCTGTAGAAAGGTTTATTTTGACCCTCTACTTCTAATCTAAGCCTGAGTTTTACTTGTAGAGGTGCTGAGTATGTACTTTTTTGATCGATACACTCAACTTCCGTCAGTTTTGACTCTCCAATCGTGTAACTAACATATTCAAGCCTTGATTTTTCATCGTAGCTTAAAATAGGAAAAATTTCCCGAAACACTGCCTCAAGACCATCATGCTGACGGTGGCTAGCAGGTACTTGCCGTTGCAAAAAGTTATGAAATGAATCTACTTGATTTTGGATGAGATTAGGCGGGTCAATGACTTCCTGTAATTTTCCGAAGTTTTGTCTTTTCGATGATTCCATAACGAGGGGAGGGGCAGAAGGGATTAAGAGAGAAATATAAAAGGAAAAGCCGCCGGTACAATTACCGGACGGCTAAACCAAATTAAATTAAAGCAAGAGAAAACATTACTTGATTTCTGCTTTTGCTCCAGCAGTTTCAAGTTTCTTGGATACTTCTTCAGCTTCGTCTTTAGATACACCTTCCTTGACTGGTTTTGGTGCACCTTCAACCAATTCTTTGGCTTCTTTTAAGCCAAGTCCGGTGATTGCTCGGACTTCTTTGATGACTGCAATTTTATTACCTCCCATTTCGGTAAGGATAACATCGAATTCAGTCTTCTCTTCAGCAGCGGCGCCGTCTCCATCGCCCCCGGCAGGAGCAGCAACGGCTATAGCTGCAGGAGCAGCAGCACTAACTCCCCACTTTTCTTCGAGCTCTTTAACGAGATCGGCAATTTCAATTACTGACTGGCCACTAAGCCAATCGATTACTTGTTCTTTGGATATATCTGACATAATTAGTTACCTCCTTGCCTGAATAGCATTAGTACCATTTCGGCTTTTAAGAGCTTTGCTCCTAATATCTTCTAGGTTGGTGGTTAACGGTTGGTGGTGAAAATGGGTCGAATAGAAGAGACCCAAAATTAAGAATCTTTGCTTTTTGCTTGCAGCACATTAAGTAGACCGCGAGCTGGTTGATTTAAAATAGAAACAACTTGAGTAGCTGGAGTGTTTACAAGAGAAAGAAGTTGAGCTCGTATTATTTCTAAACTGGGCAGTTGAGCTAATTTCTTTACCTCTTGAGCGTTTAGAGCACGGTCGCCAAGTACTCCTGCCTTAACGGAAACTTTGTCTTTAGATTTAAAATACTTACCAAGATCTTTAGCAACACCAGATGCATCATCACCACCAACAACGATGGCTGTATGACCAGATAAAAACTCACCCAAATCTGGAAGATTCTTTTCTTTAGCAGCAAGCCTTAAAGATGTGTTTTTTACCACATGAAATTCAGCCCCACGTTCTGCCAGTTTTGCTCTTAGCTCAGAAGTTTCTTCTGAGTTAATACCTTTATAATCGGTAAGGAAGAAAAAGGTAGATTTTTCTAAGTGATCGCTAGCTTCTTTGATAAGATATTCTTTTTCGGGTCTCATTTATGTATTTCCTTAAATTAGTTGAGATCAATGGCTAAACTCGGACTCATCGTGCTACTTATGTGAACATTCTTAATAAATTTGCCTTTAAAGCCTTCTGGCCTTGATGAACTAACTGCATCAATAGCGGCTTGTGCATTTTCAAGCAATTTTGGGTGATCAAAAGAACGCTTCCCAACAAGTACGGCGAGGGCTCCTGTTTTATCCATCTTAAACTCAACACGGCCAGATTTTACATCTTTCACAGCTGTTGCAAGGTCATCGGTTACGGTTCCTGCTTTAGGTGTGGGCATCAACCCACGTGGACCTAGTACTCTAGCTACTGAGCGAACTTCTTTCATCGCACTTGTTGTAGATAAAGCAACGTCAAAACCTACCCAACCTTCCTTCACTTTCTTAATCATATCATCAAGTCCAGCAAAATCAGCGCCTGCGGCTAAAGCTTCATCTGCATTGTCAGTGAAGACCAAAACCTTTATGTCTTTACCACTACCATGAGGTAAGTTTACCGTTCCACGAACAGCTTGGGAGCTTTGCTTGGGGTCAACTCCTAAGGAAACTGAGACTTCAATTGATTCATCAAACTTCACAGGATCAAACTTTTGTAAAGCAATAAGGGCATCGCTCAAGTTGTTGGTCTCGGAAGTGATGCTACTAGCTGAACTCTTATATCTTTTACTTCGGGATTTCATATGGTGTTCCGTGAGGACTAAATTATTTCTATACCCATACTGCGGGCAGTTCCTTCAATGATTCGACACGCAGCATCATCACTGTTGGCATTAAGATCTTCTTTTTTGGTATTAACAATTTCGAGGACTTGATCACGAGTGACCTTTCCAACCTTGTCACGATTGGGTATAGATGACCCTTTTGCTAAACCTGCAGCCTTTTTAAGAAGGACAGATGCCGGAGGAGATTTTAAAATAAAACTAAATGAGCGATCTGCGTATACAGTTATGACCACTGGCAGAATTAACCCTGCTTTATCTTTAGTTTTGGCGTTAAATTCTTTGCAAAAACCCATGATGTTTACACCTTGGGCACCTAGAGCAGGTCCAACGGGTGGTGCCGGGTTTGCGGCACCAGCAGGTAATTGCAATTTGATTAGTCCGACAGCTTTCTTTGACATATTAAATTATTCCTCTTCAGCTTTTTCTACTTGCCAAAATTCGAGTTCTACAGGTGTGAATCTTCCAAAAATGGAAACAGAAACCTTCAAAGTTCCTTTGGTAGGATCAATTTCATCAATATCACCTGTTAAATTAAGGAAAGGTCCATCTAATATTTTGACAACCTCTCCAATAGTAAATTGTACTTTGGGAACTTCTTTACCAGCGGCATCTTGGACTTGGCGTAAAATCCTTCCAATTTCATCTTTAGAAAGGGCAGTGGGGTTATCCTTGCCGATAAAATTAATTACGCCATCCGTTCCCTTAATTTTGTACCAGGGATCCTTAAGAAGCATACCATGACGATCAAACAGCTTCATTTCCACAAAAACATAACCGGGATAAAATTTCCTGTCCCGTTGCATTTTTTTGCCATTTTTTACTTCAGAAACAGTTTCAATAGGAACTAAAACTTCTTTAAGGCATTGTGCAAAATCTTCACTTTCCTCCTTATATTTAGCAAGGTATCTCCTTACTTTGTCTTCATGGTTAGACAAACATTGTAGAGCATACCATTGGTATTCGGATATTGTAATTTCGCTCATGAGTATAACTACAAGACTAGTTGGATCTTAAAAGAAGGGTCGCGTACTCTATCCAATTAGAAAGAGAGAAGTCTGCAACAGAGATGAATAGCCCAAGTATAAAAACCCCCGCAACGACAACAGCGGTTGAACCTCGCAATTCAGCGAAATCAGGCCAAGTAGCTTTTTTAAGCTCAGCTATGGTCTCCTTGTAAAAGGTTCTGAATTTGGAAAAAGGGTTCAAAATTAAATATTGGTATGAATGATTTGGTGGCGGGAGAAGAGGGACTCGAACCCACAGCCTACGGTTTTGGAGACCGGTGCTCTACCAGTTGAGCTATTCTCCCAACGCAACCAAAATAGGAATAATTTAGGCTATCTCAGAGATGTTACCTGCACCGATCGTTTTTCCACCCTCACGAATGGCAAAACGCTGACCTGGTTCCATTGCGATCGCCTTTTGCAACTCAATGTTAACCGCCAAGTTATCTCCTGGCATAACCATCTCAACACCTTCGGGTAATTCAACTATTCCTGTTACGTCGGCAGTTCCAAAGAAAAACTGAGGGCGATAACCCTTAAAGAATGGAGTATGTCTTCCACCTTCTTCTTTGTTAAGGACATAAATTTGTGCTTTCGCCTTTGTGTGAGGCTTAATACTTCCTGGCTTTGCAAGAACATGACCGCGTTGGATTTCATCCTTTTCAATTCCACGAACAAGAATTCCGACATTATCCCCTGCTTGGCCTTGACCCAATTCTTTGCGGAACATTTCAACTCCAGTGCAAATAGTTTTTTTGGATTCGCCCAAACCGACAATTTCAATTTCTTCCCCAACCTTAACAACGCCTCTCTCAATACGGCCAGTAGCAACTGTTCCACGACCAGTAATTGAAAAGACATCTTCAACTGACATCAAGAAGGGCTTTTCGGTATCACGAACTGGTTCTTCGATCTCGGAGTCAATAGCCTCCATCAATTTTTGGATAGATCCTAAACCTAAGTCACTCTCCTCATTATCAAGAGCTTTTGTGGCCGAACCACGTATAATTTGTGCGTTGTCACCATCAAATTCATACTTACTGAGCAAATCACGAATTTCCATGTCTACCAACTCGAGTAACTCTTCATCATCGCCGGTCATCAAGTCGCATTTGTTCAGGAAGACAACCAGATTTGGAACATCAACCTGTCGGGCGAGCAAGATGTGCTCACGAGTTTGAGGCATTGGACCCGTGGTAGCGTCTACAACAAGAATCGCTCCGTCCATTTGGGCTGCACCTGTAATCATGTTTTTAACGAAGTCCGCGTGACCAGGACAATCGACATGAGCGTAATGGCGAGCATCTGACTCGTATTCCACGTGAGAAACGGCGATTGTCACTATCTTAGAGGCATCGCGTACTGTTCCACCTTTAGCAATATCTGCATAGGTTTTAACCTCCGCTAACCCTTTTCTTGCCTGAGCATGAAGAATAGCTGTGGTTAAAGTGGTTTTACCATGGTCGACGTGACCTATGGTACCGACATTGACGTGAGGTTTATTGCGTTCGAACTGTTCTTTGGCCATTGGTTTGACTAGTTATGAATGATTTGTGATGGAGCCCACGAGCGGATTTGAACCGCCGACCTCGTCCTTACCAAGGACGCGCTC
>JABBBW010000032.1 GCA_018607205.1 Opitutales bacterium
AAGGATAACATTTTGCATTTGGATTTTGTTCAAGTTACCAGAGGTCAGACTCTTGAAACGAAGATTCCTTTAGAACTTGTTGGTGAATCAATCGGGGTTAAAAGTATGGGCGGTATTCTGGAATTCCACCAAAGCGAAATCTTAGTTCGTTGCCGACCAAGTCAACTCCCCAAAGGTCTTGAGTTAGATATTAGCGGGCTTGATTTAGGCGATAGTTTACAGATTAGAAATCTTCCTGTGATTGAGGGGGTAGAATATGTTGCAGACCCTGAGGGCAATATTGTTACTTGTGTAAGCAGTGCCAGCGGCCGAGCGGGTGCGGATGATGAAACTGATGAAGGAGCATCCGGAGAACCTTCCTCTGAAGGTGATGATTCAGTCACACCCGATTCAGGCTCTAATGCCGAAGGTTCCGAATAATCATGTTTCCTCAACTGGGTGAATTTAGTAATTCTTGGCCTAGGCAACCCTGGAGTTGATTACGAGCATTCGAGGCACAATGTAGGACATTGGTTTGTTAATCACTTTGTAAAACACCAAAAAGCTTCCTTTCATGCTAGTCCATCTTACCAAATCTGTAGTTTCCCTTTTGCTGAAGGCAAGCTAACATTGGCTAAATCGGTTAATTACATGAATCAAAACGGACAAGGCATTAAAAAATTACTCAATACTTTTTTAAGTAAGAAAGGTGAGTTTGTTATCGTTCATGATGAATTGGATCTGCCTATTGGGCGGGTCAAGCTATCCCATGGTAAGTCCGCTGCAGGACACAACGGGGTTACCAGTGTGCTTGAACAATTAAATTTTTCTCCCCTTCGCCTCCGCATTGGAATTGGCGCAACTAGGCACCCTAACCTGTCATCTTCTGAATTTGTTCTTTCTCGCTTCTCCAATGAAGAGCAATTATGTTTAAATTCCTTATCTTCCAATTTAATTCATTCGTTTAGGCTGCTCCTTACTCGAGGACTTTCGTTTGCCCTCAATTTTACTAATTCTCACCCTTTAAATAAACCTACACTACTATGACATCCAGAAACTACTCAGCCACCATCGTTGTTGATCCAAGCGGAAGCGATGGATCGACCAGTGAAATGATACCAAAGCTTAGTGAAGTGATTGCCCAATCAGATGGGGAAGTAACTAAAGTGCAGGAGCTTGGTCAACATGACTTTGCTTATCCTTCCAGAAGAAAGATTTCTCGAGGCACATATCTTCAGTTTGAGCTTTCAGGGACTGCAGAAACCCCGCAAAAAATTAAGGAAAAACTGCGACTTGAAAAAAAGGTTGATCGTATCTTAATCGAGTGCAGTAGTTAGTATCTTTGATTCTCCATGGCTTCTCTTAATAAAGTCCTCTTAATTGGCAATCTTACCCGCGATCCAGAGGTAAAGATGCTGTCTTCTGGTAGGCCTGTTTGTAATTTCGGGCTTGCTCTTAATAGAAACTTCAAAGACTCCGAAGGAAATAAGCGTGAAGAAGTAACTTTTATCGAGGTTGAATGTTTTGGGCCCAGGGCCGAGGCAGTGGGGAGGTTTTTCACCAAAGGCAGGTCGATTTTCGTTGAAGGCCGACTAAAGCTTGATCAATGGGAATCCAAAGAAGGGGAAAAGCGTAGTGCTATCCGAGTTGTACTAGATAGCTTCGAATTTGTAGATGCCGGGAAATCAGATTCGGGTTCGAGTATGCCCACTAAAAATATCCAACCCGATCGGCAAACGGAATCCCCCGCCTCTCCCAAACAAACTTTACCTCCCTCAGAACCTGACTTGGACGAAGACGTACCCTTTTAACCCTCCAAAAACTATAACAATGGCTCAAACAGAAATTTTACTTTTAGAAAAAGTCGACAACCTCGGAACTGAAGGTGATGTAGTCAAGGTTCGCCCCGGCTACGCCCGAAACTTTTTACTTCCTAAAGGTATTGCGGTTCCCCTTAATCAAGCTAACAAGAAACGCTTAGATTCCCTCAAGATTGCTCGTGCAGCCAGAGAGGCAGAGGAATTGCAAAACGCTCAAGATGTTGCTTCTAAAATTGGAGGTCTTTCTATTGCGATTGCTGTTAAAACAGGATCTGGAGGTAAACTGTTCGGTTCTGTAACTGCTTCTCAAATTATAGAGAAGGTCAGTGAGAAAGGCTTCTCACTTGATAAAAAGCACTTTAATAATTTTGCTCCCATCAAAAATCTCGGCCAAACAATTGTGCCTTTGTCTCTCTCGAAGGAGGTCACTGCGGAATTGAAAGTTGAAGTAGTTTCGGAAAACCCCATCGAGGAAGAGGAATAATTTACCTTCAATCAGCGTAGAAGGAAGGAAACTAATGTCGACTGTTTCGTCCCTGTCTACAAACGCGAAGGATTATTCTGATTCATCTTCTGATAGGAAGGTGGGCAGTCGTTCACTTGAAAAGATTGAAGGGCAGGCACTACCTAGTAACCTTGATGCGGAACAAGGAATTTTAGCAGCTTGTATTGTTGACGCTTCAGGTGAAGTGATGAGCAATTGTATTGAGCAAGCACTCAGACCAGAAGATTTTTATTTTACCAAGCATCAAATGATTTTTGATGCCCTGCTCGATCTTCATCAGGAAACGATTGAACCTGATGAGATTGTCTTGGCGGAAAAACTAAAAACTAATGGCAATTTAGAATTAGCTGGTGGGCAAGAGGGAATCACTAGCTTGGCTGGACGAATTGATACTACGGCTCATGCTTCTTTTTGGCTAGATATAGTGAAGCAAAAATCTCTGCTTCGAAAATGTATTTACATGGCTTTTGAAATGATTGACGGAGCAAACCGCCAACCAAGTAATGTAGAAGATTTTCTCGCAAATTTTGAACAAAGAGTTTGTTCATTGGGTGATGATCAAAACCTTCGTGCTTCCATTCCGTTCAGAGAACCTATTCAACACGCGATGGAACAAATCCAGCGCATGCTTTCTCGCGAGGAAACAGATGGTGTTTTTACCGGATACTCTGACTTAGATGGTTTAACTAATGGCTTCAAACCTGGAGAAATGATCGTTTTGGCTGCTCGTCCATCGGTCGGGAAGACCAGTCTTGCCATGAATATCGTGGAAAACATTGCTTTTAATGCACAATACCAGGATCAGCCCAGGCATGCCCTTGTTTTTAGTTTGGAAATGAGTGCCACATCTCTTGCGATGAGATTGATATGTGGAAGAGCTCGTGTGAATATGAATGACCTACGAAAAGGTTTTGTCCCTCGCAGTCAGGCCGAAAATCTACATCAAACAAGCAAAGAATTTCAACAGGCCTCCCTTTGGGTGGATGATACTAGTGGTTTAAGTATTAACCAAATTAGGGCAAAGGCAAGAAGGTTAAAAATGCGTAATAAGCTAGATTTTATAGTGGTTGATTATCTCCAGTTGATCTCAACAGAATCGAGAGTTTTTTCTCGAGAGAACCAGATATCTGAAATATCTCGTGGACTCAAAGCAATGGCTAAGGAACTGGAGGTGCCTGTATTGGTTTTAAGTCAATTAAACCGTGACTCCGAAAAAGAACGCAGGGATCCAAGACTCTCAGATTTGCGCGAGTCAGGAGCAATCGAGCAGGATGCTGATGTAGTTATGCTTCTCGGTAAACAAAGGAAGGGTGAGGATATTAGAGAAATGGACCATGATGGGGAGACTGAATCAAGTGAAGAAGAAGATTTCGAACCTATTGTATTGATATTAGCAAAGCAAAGAAATGGTCCCACGGGAAAAATCAATCTTGCATTTAGGCGTAAATTCACTCGATTCGAAAGTATGCAACAAGACCACCGTTTGAATTAGATTGGATATGAGACTATTTACATTCTTATTATTTTTCTCGGTATGCGTTGCGACTCTTATTGCCGATCCTTATTCGGGGGGTAAGACGATCTCGAGTATAAAAATTCAAATTTCAGGTCCCCCCACTGTAGGGGAGTCATATGTAAAACAAAATTTGCAAGTTCAAGAAGGTGATCATTATAAAACATCATCAATAGATAAATCGATTCGAAACCTCATGGAAACTGGTTCCATTAGAGATGTTAAGGTTTTTAAAGATCCTGTTTCTTCCAAAAATAATGATGTCGCTCTCGTTTTCAAAGTAGTTACTAAGCCAAGGATTGAAGAAATCCGTTTTAATGGAAATGACGAGCTATCAGATAAAAAACTTTTAAAATCCATTTCTGCAAAAGTTGGAGAATTATACGATGAGGCAAAAGTTAAATCGGACATATTAAGTTTAAAGACCCTCTACCTAGAAAAGGGTTTTTGGAACTCTGATGTTTCTTATCAAGTTCTTCGAGGTGTAGATGAACCCGATAAAAAAATCTTAAGTTTTTTTATAGAAGAAAATGAATTACGAAAAATTCGACGAATCCATTTTTCAGGTAACAATGCATTGGATGGTGGAGAACTACTTGATGCTATGGAAACAGCTCCATGGCGCTTTTGGAGATTTTGGTCAAAAAGGTCAAAATATTTACCGCGCGTTTTAGATGACGATATCGATAAAATATTACAGATCTATCGAAATGAGGGCTTTTTAGATGTTAAAATAAACCAATCAAAAATCATCATAAATCCATTTGGCTCGAATAGAATTGATCTTCAAATCCCGATTAATGAAGGATCTAGGTCTTATTTCGGTACTCAAAATGTATTTGGACAAGCCATTATTGATAGCAATGATTTGTTAAATGATTCCTTAATCACTACTGGTAAGCCTTACTCCCCTACTTTACTTTCCAGTGAAAGGAGTCGCTTAAGAAAAATATATGGAAATAGAGGTTATTTGGACACCAAAATCCGGATACAAAGAAAACCAAACCTCGTGAATAACCAAATAGATTTAGTATTTGAGATAACGGAAAATAATAAGTTTTCAGTAAATTCCATCGAAGTTAGAGGGAATGAGAAAACTAAAACGGTTGTTCTTATTCGGGAGCTTGCATTGGCACCCGGTGAGACTTTTGATTTAACTCGGATGGAAACAAGCGAAGCAAGGCTGAAAAACACCAAGCTTTTCGAAAGAGTTTCAATTAGCGACGAACCAATTGCATCTGGTGACCCGGAATTAAGAAATTCTCGACGCAATATGATTGTAGATGTTGACGAAGGTCGTACTGGTCATGTCTCATTTGGAGTGGGTTTTAGTACTTTGGAAAAAGCCATGATGTATGCAGAGTTTCGTCAGGGTAATTTTGATATTATGAAATGGAGGGCGCCTCACCGCCTGCAGGGTGACGGCCAAAAGTTCCGACTTCGTTTGAAACTTGGTTCCAGGAGCAATGAAGTCCGTTTAGCCCTTGAGGAACCATGGTTTCTTAACCGTCGAGTGGCTGCAGGCTTTGAAGTTTTTCGAGAAAAATCAGATTATCAAAGTTCATACTATGATGAACTGAGGGCAGGCTTTGAGGTCTATTTTCGTAAGAGATTATTCGAGTTGGTGGAGGGACGGTTATTTTACAGTTTTGAGGATGTTTTAATTGAGGATATTGA
>JABBBW010000148.1 GCA_018607205.1 Opitutales bacterium
CAACGGTATAGGTTCATCCAGATTATAGTCAGGTTGCTGGGGTACTTCCTTAATACTTCCCCTGACTTCCGCCCGCGATGGTATCGGTTCAATAGTTTCCCCAAAAGCTTCTTTTAGGAAATCACCCAGGCCTTTTTCATCAGCAACCTCTTTGTAGTCAGTTACCGGTTCCTGCTTGAAAGGTCTATCTCGAGGAGCACTTTTATTTCTTTCCTGCTCTTTTTTCTTTCTTCCTTCCAGTATTTTGCCCACAAATGAAGCAATGAGAAGCCCTACGATAAACAAGGTATCAAATGGCAAATCAGGCATAATATATAAATTATTTTTCCCTAGGGAGAATTGTATTATTTTTCGCTAGAGATGCTTTCTCTCATTTCAGTATCCGCCTGGATATTGCGCATCCTGTAATAATCCATAATCCCTAAGTTGCCTTTTTGAAATGCTTCGGCCATAGCAAGCGGAATTTGTGCTTCTGCCTCGACTAACTTGGCCTGCATCTCTTGGACTTTAGCTTTATTTTCCTGCTCCAATGCAACCGCGGCGGCTCTGCGAATTTCTGCTTGAGCTTGAGCAACTTCCTTGTCTGCGGAAGCTTGAGAAGACCTAAGAGCTGCGCCACGATTTTCACCCAGATCTACATCTGCAATATCGATGGAAAGAATCTCAAAGGCCGTCCCCTGGTCAAGGCCCCTATTCAGCACCTGCTGAGTGATCTTATTTGGGTTTTCCAATACAACCTTGTAATTTTCAGATGACCCGATTGTTGAAACAATACTCTCACCAACACGAGCAATAACTGTTTCTTCCTGAGCACTTCCTACATAACGATCCAGATTACTTCTAACCGTTACGCGAGCCCTGACTTTAACTTGTATTCCGTCTTTAGCTACACCATCAATGGTGTCACGACCCTCGATTTTACAATCAATAATTTTGGGATTGATTGAGGTGCGCACTGCTTCCAATACAGACTTGCTCGTTCCACGAGTAGCGAGATCAATCGCACAAGCACGATCCCAGGAGAGTTCTATACTTGCTTTTGATGCAGCGATTAAAGATTGCACGGTTTGCACGACATTTCCGTCGGCTAAATAATGTGCCTCTAATTGATCAGTGTCCAAAGGTATATTTGCTTTAACTGCAGTAACTCTTGCGTCCACGATCAGACCAACAGGGACTCCACGAAGACGCATCGCCAAAAGGGTTGCAAAACTTACAGGGGCACGGGCTAGGTATGCTTTTAGCCAGGTACTGAAGAAAGAGATGATGATAAGTGAAAATACCAAGCCCACGATCAAAAGTAGGCCAATAATAATCCATGATATTAAGTCGTTCATTATATAATTTTAGAGGTAATGGTTTAAAGTTTACTAGATTACACAAATTCAAAGCGGACGAACAATCAAGCGAAAGGCATCAACTTCAGTAATTTCAACATCTGCCCCTTTTGATAAAAAACCTGAACTACAGAAGGAATCGTATGTTTTGTCACCAACACGGACCAGACCTTCGGGGTGGTGATCCGTTTCAGCATGTCCGTTTCTACCAACCAATTCTTGCAAAGGCTCTTCTTTTTGAACTCCTCCACTAGTTGCATGTACAAACATATTCTTTCCAAATTTGCTTTGGGACAGCCACTTAAATTGAAAAAAGACCAAAAGAACTCCACCAAAACCGCCAATTAAAAAAACGATAAGTGGAATCATCCATCCTCCGTATTCTAAATGAGCAAAATAGGAAGAGGCCAACAAGCAAACAAAACCCAAGAGTCCCAGGACTCCCCCAGGTACGATGGCCTCCAAAGCAACCAATAGGTATCCAAAAAAGAGAGCGGCTAATATTTTGATCATACCTAAGAAGTGACCTCTTCGACCACTAATTCATAACCCGAATGCTTAAGAACTTTAATCCGTTGGCCTTTTTCAATTTTGCCAATGACGGAACGGGCTTCATAGGTTTTCCCGTCAATCTGTACCTTTCCTACAGGATATAACTCCGACACGGTAACTCCAACTTTATTAGGCTCGATGAATAAGCTAGGTTGATTCGATTTAAGATTCCCAACCGAGGTTTCCAAGAGCGTCGATTTCCCTATGGGAGTTTTTCCCATTATCTTTATCGCTAAATACCCCAAAATAAAAGCAAGTCCGAAGGATTGAGCCAATTCGAATAGAGGCACACGGAATAGGGCGAATGACCAGTCGATTTCTTGACCCGGCCAAATATCAACCATTGCCCAAATCAAAGAACCAAACATGAGAGCCAAACCTAGCAAAGCAGGAAGAAATAAACCTGGAGCTAAAAAGACCTCAACTAAAACCAAACAGAATCCAATAAGAAAGAGGAGAAGTTCCTCTTGTCCTGCTAATCCAGACACATATTTCGAGCCAAAAAAGATAAGGATAAACCCAATGCCCAATATTCCAAAAACCCCAAACCCGGGAGTCTTGAATTCGATAAATAAAATGACCAAACCGATACTTAGAAGCAAAGGGGCAATACCATTTAACCATAAACCTGCATTTTCTGCCCAATTAATTTCCATGCGAATCATTTGATAATTTTTCTTTCCCCACCTTTGATCAAGGAGTTCCTCTAAATCTTTAAATATTCCAGTCCCCAAAAGAGTTTGTGGCGGGTTGCCGTATTTCATTACAGCCTCTTCACCTGTAAGAGTGAGCAGTTCTCCAGGGCTTTTAATCAGGGTTCCGTCCGCAGCTTTTAAAGTTTCTCCTTCGATAATCAAGCTAACATTGGCATCCATCATCGCAGCCATAACTAATGAGCGATATTTGTATGAGCCGGCAAAATTACGAATTTTGGCCTTTAGATAAGAATTCACCTTTCTTTTCATAGAAGGATCAATTTCACCACCGCCCCCGCTGACTGCTTCTGCTGCTCCAATTTGTGAAAAAGGGGCAAATGCAATTTCTTGGGTAGCGATGGCAATATAAGCTCCGGCAGAGATTGCTTCTTTGTTTACATAAGTAAGAACCTTACCTTCCCAATAGTCGACGGAATCCAATATTTCTTGCATGATCTCAAGAGTCACCCCTAATTCCCCACCTGGCGTATCCATATCAAGAATGATTAAATCGACCTCACTTTCGATTGCCTGTTTCATGCCGCGTCTCAAAATATTTAAGATCGGTGGTCCGATTTGGTCTCTAACTGGAATTATAAAAGCAGATTTTTTATCAACTCCTTCGATTGTGAAATTCGAGTCCGTTTTAACATCAGACATCTTTTCTTCCGCAACGGATGTGTAGGAAAGCATACCCGTGAAGAAGAGAAAAATACTGAATAGAAATTTTAACATGGGTTACAGATTTCATTCTGTGGTTTGAATTGCATTGCGCAAACAGGAAAGAAAGTTCAATTCAATAATAATCTTGGAAACGATCAATTATCAAAACATGGACATTAGGCGGTGGGATGTTGGGCCATCTACCTTTCTCGTATTGCCCGAAAAAGGGGCTCGTTTGCTAAACTGGCATGTCAATATGGGTGATGGTTCAGTTCGGGATGTAATTTTCTGGCCCGAAGATGTAGATAATCAAAATTTGGCATCTGTTCATGGAGGTATTCCAATCTTATTCCCTTTTTGCGGTACTTGCTCGCATCAAGGAGAAAAGGGGAAATGGCGGGCTCAGGATGGAAATGTTTATCAAATGCCCCAACATGGATTTGCTCAAAATGCTTCTTTTCGAGTTCGTTCCATGGACCAAGCCGGTTTTGAAGTTGAAATGGTTCAGGAAGAAGCATTGAAAAATTTCTACCCTTACGATTTTACCTTCACCGTAATTTATCACTTTCTCGAACTTTCCCTCCAAATTAGTTTAGTATTGGAAAACGAGGGTAGGGACCCGATCCCCTGGTCAGCCGGATTGCATCCATACTTTCAGGTTCCATGGCGCAAAGACTTGGTCGCGGATAACCATTTGTTGAAAGTATTATCCAAAAAATCATACCAATACCAAACAGATGGTAGCTTGACTGATAATCCAAAAAGCGATTATCCGACACCGTTGGGAGATGAAAAGCTAATCAACCGCATTCACTACCAACTGGAGTCTTCAGAAGCGGAGATTTCACTCCTGAATGGTGAAGAGCCCATTCGCATAAACGAGGCTAGCTGGAGTGGCAAAGGCTCTCGATTATCTTATGTCTCCTGGACGAAGCCAGGTGCTCCATACTTTTGTTTAGAACCATGGATGTCTCCTCCCAACGCTCCCGAAAATAAAACGGTACAATATGTCTCCCCTGGAGCACGAGAAGAGTTCACTATCGAGGTAGAATTAGCTTAAGCTACAATTGGGTTTTTAGGCATCTCAAGTAAAACTTCGTCCCACATTTGGATTCTTGATATAATACTACTTTCTGCTGCTTCACGAGCCTCCTCTTCTTTTTTCGAGTCTCCATCAGTCAACGCCACAACCAATTTTTCGGCCATAGGCCCGTGCTGTTCTCCATCTAAGTGGGCGTGTCTCTCCAAGTAATAATGAAACAGAGGGGCTTGAGTGGCACTAACCTGGCAACTCTCCAATATTTTAAGGAACATTAAGGGGACCAATTTTTCCCGACCGTAAGCAAAAGATGCCGCGATTTCGTGAGGTTTCCCGAATTCAATGACACGAAAAGTTGACGCCATAAATTTTTTCATAGACTTAGGAATTTGATCACATTCAAGGGCAGTTATAATTCCCTCAGCTCGGACCAAATTCAAAAAAACATCTATCTGTCGACTAGATGCAGCTACTTCTTTCATGGACTTTAAATAAATTTCGAAATGACTTGCAAAAACCTTAGAATTTTTAGGGCTCGCAACATCCGATTCCTCTTCCAACACAATCTCGTTCACCAAACGAACCACTTGTGTGTTGGGACTAGGTAACCACGGTGATCCATGTGGAGCAATTTTTCCCTGAAGTGCTTTCAGCAAAGACATAAAATCCCAAACGGCAAAAACATGGTGCTCCATAAAAACTCTCAAGTCTTGGAGGTTTTTTAAAGATTCAAAAACTGGGTGTTCCTCCAACTTTCTTAGCAAGTTATCATTAACTGTAATCATACCTTTTCAGGAAATAAATTTAGGCAGTTTTAGCAAATCGATAAAATTACCTTTAATTTAATTTCTACGGTCTGGCTATCTCAGAGTCCACGAGTTAAATAATGTCTTAGCGAACTGGTCGAGGTGCTCCAGCAGTCCAAATTTCTCCTCTTGCTTCACAGGTTCCAATATCAGGTGCATAAACTAAAAAGTTGGCAGCAATCTTTGAAAATATTCTTACTTTAACTTCCAAAGCACTTGTATTTAGGATGGAAGATCAAGACCGACTCGTTACCGAAATAAACAACATTGAAAGCAAAGACTCGATGCTTTAGAGGCTTTGGGATGGATATTAGAAAAGCCAATTGCTGAAAAACTTTTGCAAGCAAAACTGGAAAACGGAAATGGTAACTTCATCAATAAATCGATTACCGC
>JABBBW010000134.1 GCA_018607205.1 Opitutales bacterium
GAGTAGTTCTATTTGATTTGTCCAAAGGAAGTTGATTCGAAAGGTTAATGATTTTTCTGTCCTTTTCTTTCTTGCGTGGTCCTTCTGACCATCCATCATTGACATGTTGGGGCATATCTGAGGAGTTCTTTGGGGGGAGAATGGAGGGGGGTAGTTTTTGGGGGACTGTTATTGTAGACTCTCTTGGTTCGGGCAGGTCCGTTGAAGGCTTTATCTCTAATCTGGGTACGACCTTTAAGTTTTGCGAAGTACCTATACTTTC
Organism: Opitutales bacterium; assembly: GCA_018607205.1. Lineage (GTDB taxonomy): Bacteria > Verrucomicrobiota > Verrucomicrobiia > Opitutales > Seribacteraceae > Chordibacter > Chordibacter forsetii. Next base: position 263 of record JABBBW010000134.1, read on the forward strand.
GGGCAGAGTTTCATTTCTGTTCAGCTTGTCAACTGGTGATGGTTGAGCAGCTTGTTGATTTTGAGTGGATATCAAATTTGTTTCGTCGGGTTGGTTATCCATTACACTAGGGTTGGCTTCAGTATATATTTTTAATGGAGAGGGGGCAGAGTCAGGTTCATAGCTCTGCTGCCAAGTAAGTTTCATATCATAACTATATGCTTTGTTTTGTTTAATAAAAGCCAATGGATTAAACCATAATATAGAGTTCATTAAAAGTAAGGTTAAGCAGGCTGCACTCAAACCCTCCTTAAATTTCCCAGTAGTTGGAGTGACTCTATTCATCGAGGTTTTAGGCAGTTTTTATGCAATTACTTTTTTATTCGTTAATGAAACTCACTATCTCTTCGACTGCCTGAGTTGCACCATTAATTTTTGGGGAATGTTCCATGTTAGTAATTGGCAGATCTTCGAATAACTCAAACCATGAACCATCAATGAAAGCTAAATGGCTGATTTCATTAAAGGTTAAAGCTTTTTGGCAAAATTCCCTCAAGACTTGTGATTCTGGGAAATCTTCCCGGAAGACTCCAGTAAAAGGAATATTCATGCCCCAACACTCGGACACTGTGCTGTACCCAGCTTTCCCGATTACATGGCTGGATGACTGAACCAGATCAATAAAGGCTATCTCACAATTCATGGGAATGTATGTGACTTTATCTTGCCGATTAATGGAATTGTAGTCGCCAGGGATAATAACATGAAATCCATGAGTATCTTGTAGGATTTCATGCTTCATTGGAATACCCCCAGTGGTTAGAATCACATATTTGTCACTTGAGTTCAAACCTAGTCTTGAAAGCACGATATCTCTGTCTGTTTGAGGGAATCGAAAGATTGGGTTTACAGAGGGGCAGTTTTTGACCTCATTGCAAAAAGGTCGGCATTGGATGCGCAGGTCTGTTTTATCATATATTTTTTTGAGTTTTTCGACCAAGTACTGGAAACCAGGGCACTTTTCGATATAGCTTTGATAGATCCAATCCCAAGTGAAGTTTTCTAGCAAAACTGTTGGAATCTGCAATCGATTGCCCAATTCTATACCTAGTGGTGAAATGTCGCATAAAACCAAGTGTGGATTTGAAGATCTAAGCAAGGCGGTGCATCGTTTGGTTCGTGAATCACTGAAGGATAAAAATTCCTCGACTCGAAAAAAACTGTCTTCAAGGGAGTGATGAAAAGGACCCTTCTGTACCAGTCCAACATCTGTTACTTCGTTAATTACTTGTATGTTACAATCTCGAGGTAGGTTAGCGGGCCAAAACCATGAGGGTACTTGGCTAAAGATCATGATTTCAGCCCGATTATCTTTCCGGCAAATCTGGTTAATAATTGCTGACATTCGTGTCGCATGGCCAAAGCCGTGAGAGGACACAAAGCAGGCGACCCGAAGGGGTGAAGCAGTCATTTTACTCCAGGAAAATTAGCTCGAGGTATGTTTCAAGTTGATTCGATGGTCTCAATGTTCCTTTATCCTTCACGATAAGTTTCCTGCAGAAGTCGGAATCAACTTGCTCGTTATAACTTAAGACCTGAATTTTTTCTGCAGTACTTAATCCTGACGGTTCAAGTCGAAGGGGGACACCAAAAGGCCCGAATGAACAAATCCATGACTTGATTGAAAGACCCTTAATATTACCCGTAGTAAGGGAGGGGTTTTGACGGGCGAAAAAGGGTAGGTTAGGTGCACTAACCCTAATTTTTGTAACTACTGGTAGGCTATTTAGGTATTCCTTCGGTGAAGAAAACTTCATTTTTTGAAAACTTGAATAAAAATGAATTGGGTCGAATCCGACTAAGTTGTAACCGTTAAAATTACCGTGTTTATTTTTAGTCTTAAAGCTTTGACGGTCATACCATTTGCTAAATTGATCGCTTAGGCGCAATCCCACTTCAAAATGCAAGTGAGAACGGCTTAAAGGGATGTGGAACGATGCAGAATTCCCCATTTTGCCGAGAACTTGTGTAATTTTCACCTTCGACCCAACTTTTAATCCATCGGAAATTTTAGCAAGGTGTGCATAGAGGGAATACAATACGGGGTTAAAACCTTTATGTTCCACTACAATATATTTCCCGTAAGCACTCGCGGTAGCCGAATAACTAACATGGGAAACAGTTCCATCCATTACAGCAAATACACTATCTTCTGCTTGGCCTTGCTTGCTACTCCTTAGAGGGAAAAGGTCCAGGCCTTCGTGGAATTTATAGCCATTATTTCTCACGCAACCAAATGCACCTGATGAAAACTCTTTCCCAGGACCAGTTTTTTGAAGAAATGTATGGTATCCAAGCCCTTTTGCAAAAGATGGGTTGGGTGTTGGCCAAGCGAGGGTTAAGAAATTGGCAGATAAGTTATGGCAAAATAAAAATGCTATTGTGATAGCACCCAATCGGATAATCATTTTACCAAGACCGACCACTTTTAATTTCTCTGATTTTGCAACTCAAGGTTGATATGCCTAACAGAAAGTTCGAGTTTGCTGTAAAATGCATAAATTTCTTCTTCGGTTTTGCGATGGGCAAACATGAATGGAATGAATCCATTAGTTATCGTAGATTCGATTGGGTGTATACCAACAACAGTTCCGTTTACGACAAGGCTTAAACTTCTCCCAATCCGGTTGGCGGTTTCTTTCTGCAGGGTCATTGCGGCTCTCCGGTCTAGCCCGATCCAGATACCATAAATACGGCCTTCTTTGTTTGGGCTGAATATATCAGAAAAGCTTCCTAGCTTTGTTCCTGATATGTCATACTCATCGATAATTGGAATAGGTGCACCGCCCTCTACAAAAATTCGGGGACGGTGAGTTATTTTAGTTGAATCGTAACCATTCTTTGAGCATCCAAGCTGACTAAACAGGAACAATAGGATGCAAATAAGTGAATACTTGTAATGAGATCGTAAAAGATGTTTTATCATAAGCATGCTTGTTCTTGAGAGTAAGGGAAATTCAGGGTATTGATAAACCTTAAAAGATGGTGCTAAGTAAAAAACCTATGATGCAAGAACGATCCAGTCTAATTGTATTTATGGATATGCAATTACGCTTACTTAATTCCATTGAAAATGCAGACGAACTAATTGAATCCTGTTCGATTCTCGCTGCCTGTTCGAAATTGGTCCAGGTCCCTTCTGTTCTTACAGAACAAGTTCCTGAGAAACTGGGGAGTACAGATCAGCAAATAGTTTCCCAGCTAGATAATCCCCAAAAAATAATTAAGGATACTTTTTCTGCATTTGGATCTTCGGGTTTTTGCGATTTCCTTACCCAATCCACCACAAAAAGAATCATACTGGCCGGAATAGAAACTCCAATTTGCATCTTCCTGACCGCACTCGATGCCTTAAAGGCAGGTTTTTCCGTCACCTTGCTGTCTGATTGCATTAGTTGCCGAGTTCCAAAAGATGGCGAACGCTGCCTTTCCCAACTGGTTCAGTCAGGAGTGGAAGTTATTCCATTAGAAAGTTTTATTTTTCGCGAACTTCAATCCTCTGCTCATCCTAATTTCCGGGAGATTTCAAACCTGATTAAGAATAGGGCACTAAATATATGAAATATTTAACCTAAATGCTTTCCTCTACAAATTCTGCTACCTTGCTTGGCGTGTCAGCTTTGCCTGTAGCAGTTGAGGCTAATAGTGGAGAGCGGGGTGACCCCCGAGTTGTACTGGTTGGCCTTCCTGATGCAACCGTTAAGGAATCACTCGACCGTGTACACTCCAGCCTTTCCAATGGGGGATTCTCGCTTCCTCGTACTCGTATCACAGTCAATTTAGCTCCAGCGGATTTAAGAAAAGAGGGTAGTGCTTTTGATTTACCTGTAGCCTTGTGTTTACTCGCTTCAACGAAACAGTTAGGTCATGACCTCCTTAAAGAGTTCCTTATTGCCGGAGAACTTGGCCTTTCCGGTGAATTACGCTACGTTCGGGGAGGGCTTTCCATGGCGGTATTAGCAAAGCAACAAAAAAGGCGAGGTGTTATCCTGCCAGTTGCATCTGCTAAAGAAGCTTCCTTGGTTGATGGTATTGAAGTCTATGGCGTTGATAATCTTTCTCAGGTTGTAGATTTCCTTAACCAAAAAGTTTCCTTGGATGCGATTCGACCATCAATTAACTCAAGCAATATTGATAAAGATCCTTTATACGATTTTAATGAAGTCAAGGGCCAGCCTAAGCTGCGCAGGGCTGTTGAAGTTGCAGTTTGCGGTGGGCACAATCTGTTAATTATTGGACCGCCAGGATCGGGGAAGTCTATGGTATCAAAGAGAATACCTACAATTTTACCCTCTCCTTCAATGGATGAATATATTGAGATTATTAAAATATACTCGTCAACTGGGGATGCCTCTTACATGGCAAACGGCTTGAATTCTCGTCCCTTTCGTGCGCCACATCACACCATTAGTGATGTGGGTCTGATCGGAGGCGGTACAATACCTGGTGCTGGTGAAATATCGCTCGCACACAATGGGGTTTTATTTCTCGACGAGTTGCCCGAGTTTAAAAGGTCTGTCTTGGAAGTCCTTCGGCAACCCCTTGAAGACGGAGAAGTGACTATATCCAGAAGTGCCGGAAAAGTTACCTTGCCTAGTAGGTTCATGTTTGTGGCTTCAATGAACCCTTGTCCCTGCGGTTACTTGGGTGATCCTAAGAATTCGTGCAGATGCTCGATTCCGCAAATCCAAAAATACAGATCTAAAATTAGTGGGCCTTTATTAGATCGTATTGACTTACATGTTGAGGCGCCTGCTCTTGCTGTTACCGAATTACAAAATTTCAAAAAATCCGAAAGTTCAGAAGTAATTAGAAGACGCGTTGAAGTTTGTAGGAAAATTCAACGAGAAAGATTTTCTAAATTAAAGATAAAAACTAATGCATTTATGCCAGATTCCTGGATTGAAAAGGCTTGTTTTTTAAGTGATGAAAACAAACAGGTTTTAGTCCATGCAATGAACCAGCTTTCTCTATCTGCTCGTGCATACACACGCATATTAAAAGTTTCAAGAACCATAGCCGATATGTGTAATAGTGTTAATATTGAAAGAAACCATTTACTCGAAGCTATTCAGTACCGAAATTTAGATAGAAAAATTATATGATTATTCTTTACATAACTCTTTAATTTAAAATAAACAGATTAATAACAAATAAAATTATGAACTTAGACCAAATTGA
>JABBBW010000168.1:0-1385 GCA_018607205.1 Opitutales bacterium
ATCAACTCTGATTGTTTGTTATGCTCGTAATTATTTTATCGCAAGATCGTCTGCCTGGGGTGTTCCACAGGTGCTTAGGGAGAGGGTGAAATGTTGTTCAGCTAAATCTACTTTAAACTTCTCTCTTCAGTCCTCACTCTTCAATCCTTCTCTCCATTTCAGGTATTTGACATTTTGGCGCTATAATGTTTTAATGTGTTCATGAAGCGCTCCACGGTGTATCTAGAGGAAGATCTGCACAAGGCACTGAAGCTAAAGTCGGCGGATACTGATGTTGCGATGTCCACACTGGTCAATGATGCCATTCGGGAGTCCCTTTTGGAAGATGCAGAGGATCTGCAAGCTTTTGAGGAGAGAAAAAACGAGCCATCCATTGATTTCGAAACCTTTGTGCAGTCCCTAAAAAAAGATGGGAAAATATAGACTGCGGCTCAAAAAGTCCGCAGCTAAGGAGATCGAAAATTTACCCAAGAAGGATTGTGCCCGTGTAGTGGCTGCGATTCAGAAATTATTGGATGATCCGTATGGACAAAATACCCAGAAATTATCGGGGCAGGAAAAGTACCGAATACGGGTGGGGAATTATCGGGTACTGTACGAAATTATAAACGACGAACTCGTTGTTATGGTGGTCAATGTAGGGCACCGAAAAGATGTTTACCGAAACTGAAGGGAAGAGTGAAGTAAGGGTGAAATGATCAACTCTGATTGTTTGTTATGCTCGTAATTATTTTATCGCAAGATCGTCTGCCCGTTGTGCTTCACAGGTGCTTGGTAAAGGTGTGAGTTGCTTAGCTGTGGATCTACTTCTCTCTTCAATCCTATCTCTTACTTTACTCTTTCATTTCTACTTGTTCTTGATGAATCATAAGATTCGATTTAAATTAATTACATGAAAATCGATTATACCTATTGGACTGAGGAAGATGGAACCGTTCTTGGGTATTTGAATGATTACCCTGATCACTGGACACAGGGTAAAGATCTGGATGATTTAAAGGAATTCTTGCTTGATCTGCACCGGGAGTTTTCAGTTGATACCATTCCCGGAATACGAAAAGTCGGACAGTTAGAAGTTGCGTGAAGCGGGTTGATCTCGTTAAGCAACTGGAGCGCACAGGTTGTAAATTGCTTAGGCATGGAGCCAAGCACGATATCTACCACAATGCAAAACTTGGAATTTCACAACCGGTACCCCGGCATCGTGAAATCAACGAAAGACTGGCAAAGAAGATTCTTCGTGACCTGACTGGCAAATGATAATAGTGAGATTGGTGAAAATTGAAGTGTAAAATGATGTTTTCCTAAATCTACTTCAAACTTCTCTCTTCAATCCTCACTCTTCACTCTTCACACTTCTTAATTCACTCATCCAAAAACCTTGC
>JABBBW010000168.1:1395-5480 GCA_018607205.1 Opitutales bacterium
CGCCAGGTTCTTTCCGCCCGAGTCGGGCATGTTTTCAAGAAGGGATAGGGAGGTGTCCACCATTTTGTCCACCGGTACTTCGATGGTGGAGATGGGGTGTTGGAAGTAGGGCAGGGCATCCACTTTATCGAACCCGACAATTTGAATATCCGCGGGGATCTTTACCCCTTGGGAGGATATGCGGGCGGCGCAGCCCTGGGCGATCATGTCAGACGCGGTGATCAAATAGTCATACCCTTTGCCCTGCTTGATTATGGGCAGGAGGGAGCTACCGAGGGATTCGCCTAATTGATAGGGGTTGGTGGATGACTGGTCGAACTGGGGGTTGGGGTAGGTATCGACAAGGTGAAACTTGTTGAGTAGCTTGCCCACCTGGGTATCGGGCACAACCATGTCGTGAATCTTTTGGTCGAGCAGTACACGGGTGGCTCCCTTGGCCAGCAAGGATTTGAAGAGTTGTAAATATACGGAGGAGCGGGAAAAGCCGACCAGTTGGTTGCCGGCATCGATGAGTTGCTGGTCCAGTTCCTTCGGTAGAATTCCAAAGGGATAATTGTAGATCACGGTGGGCACAGCCTTGAGTAGGCGAAGGATCGCCCGGTCGCCCATTTCCTCGCCATAGGTCTTGGTCAGCGAACTGAGCAGGATGAGCATGCGTTCCACCCGGTGGCCCATGAGGTGGGTGAGTGCCTGTTGGAGTTTATTTTCCGAACTTATGGCAATTTCCACTGCCTGTTTGTTTTCGAGGAAGTGATGATTAAACCGTTGTACGGCATCGAGCACATGGGAGTGCAGGGGGCCGTGGTAAATAATACCGAGGGTGCCTACTGTTTGCTTGCGCAGGTTGGTGGCCGCACGGTCGGGCACATAACCAATCTCTTCGATGATGGATTGTACACGGTCGTAGGTCGCCTTGGAGATTCGTTTGCTCTGCCAGGTGTTATTAAGAATGGCAGAGATTACCTGCCTGGAAGTGCCCGCGTGTTCAGCGAGATCGCTGGTGGAGTAGTACTTTGCCTTCATGAGGTTGCCTGCAGGGTTTGGTAAATTATATAGTCATCGAACTGTAACCCCCATCGACCACCATTTCGTGACCGGTGATAAAAGAGCCTGCTTTTTCGGAGGCGAGTAAAAGGATGGCACCAATTAATTCGTGGGACTCTCCAAAGCGGCCGGCCGGGGTGTGGCCAAGGATGGCATCCACCCGGTCGGGCGTTAAGACCTTACGGTTCTGTTCCGCAGGAAAGAAGCCAGGAATAATGGTGTTTACGCGGATCTTACTCTTGGCCCATTCCCGGGCGAGGTTCTTGGTAAGGTTGTGCACTGCCGCTTTGGTAAGCGAATAAGTAAAGACACGGGACAGGGGGATGATACCAGATATCGAACCCACATTGATAATACTCCCATAACGGTTCTCCTCTAAAAAGTATTTTCCAAAGACCTGGCAGGATTGAAAGACCGCACGGAGATTGACATCGAGAATATTTTGAAACTCTTCCTCAGTTACATCAAGCACTGGGGTGGGGGAGTTTATGCCTGCACCATTGACCACAATATCCACCCCGCCGGAACGCTCGACAACGGAGTGGAGAAGAGACTGAACATTTTCTTTTTTATTTACCTCGCAACTCTGGAAGTATGCCCGTCCGCCTGCCTCTTCGATCTGGGATATTCGATCGGCTGCTTTATCCGGATTGCGCCCGACGATGACAACCTCGGCACCTGCCTGGGCGAGCCCCTGGGCCATTTCTCCGCAGAGTACACCTGTGCCACCAATAACCACGGCGGTCTTATCTTTGAGGCCGAATAGATCTTCTAAAAATTTGCTCATCTGTAAAAATATTAATTTGGGTAGATTCTGGGAACGAATGGAGTGGTTTATCGCACGACTCTGGCACCTCCGCCACTCACAATTTTTTCAACATCATTAAGGGTGGCCATCGAGGTGTCTCCTGGGGTGGTCATCGCGAGTGCACCGTGGGCGGCTCCATAATTAACAGCTTTGTCCCCATCGTGGCCCTGTAAAAATCCGTATATCAGGCCGGATGCAAAACTGTCTCCTCCTCCCACACGGTCCATGATTTCGAGGCCTGGGCGGTGGGTGGCTTCATAAAAGTTTCCATTTTCCCAACAAATGGCACCCCAGTCATTAATGGTCGCCGTTTTTACGCTCCTTAATGTGGTGGCGGTGGCTTTAAAATTAGTAAAATCTGCCACGACTTGGTTGATCATCTTCTTGAATTGATCCACCTCGATATTGGAAATATTTTCATCCACCCCTTCGACTTCAAATCCTAAACAGGCAGTAAAGTCTTCCTCGTTTCCGATCATCACATCCACATTGCGTGCGATTTCACGATTTACTTGTTGAGCCTTTTTAATTCCTCCAATGGATTTCCACAATGATGGACGGTAGTTCAAGTCGTAGGAAACTATGGTTCCATATTTTTGGGCAGCCTGTACCGCCTCTGCAGTTACTTCAGCTGTGGATTCTGAAAGGGCGGCAAAAATACCACCGGTATGAAACCAACGAACCCCTTGCTTGCCAAAGATATCATCCCAGTCAAAGTCTCCCGGTTTTAACTGGCTTGCGGCGGTTAATCCACGGTCGGGTACACCCACGGCACCACGAATCCCAAAGCCACGCTCGGTAAAGTTTAGCCCGTTCCGGACTTCTCTACCCAGGCCGTCGTAGGGAGTCCATTTTATGAGGGATGTATCCACACCTCCCTGAAGAATGAAGTCCTCAATCAACCTGCCTATTTCATTATCGGCAAAGGCGGTGGCCACACCGGTGGTCAGGCCAAAACATCTGCGCAAACCCCGGGCGACATTGTATTCCCCCCCGCCTTCCCAGGCTTTAAACTCACGGGCAGTACGTATCCTTCCTTCTCCGGGATCAAGACGTAGCATGATCTCTCCAAGAGATAACAGGTCATATTTACATTCAGATTTGGGTCGTGTTGATAGGCTCATTATTAAAATTTTTATTTTGATTCTTTGGGGAAATTCTCAACCGACCAGGCTTCCCCTCCACATTCTGTAGCAATATGATTAAATTCCAGGATTTCATTTTCGGAAAAAAGAAGGCCCCCAGCAGCTTGGGTACGCTTTGCAAACTCTGCTTCAAATTGCCCGGGGATAATACAATCCTGGTTGCCCTCTGCCAGAATATCTTCCATGACCACCCTGAGGTTTTCAGGTTGTGTGCGTTCGAATGCAAAATGATTGGAACTGATGGCCTCTGGATGAATGACCTGGAAATAAAAGTTTGGGGTATGTTTATCCCCATCATCCAAATGATTGCTCCGCAGAGTGGGTTTAGATGCCCCGATAAAACCAGCCATAATCTCATTGATTAAAGAGAGTCCGTATCCTTTGTGAGCCCCAAATGGTTTGAGGGCGGAAACCTGGTGTGGATCAATAGTTTCATTCCCGTCTTTGTCCACCGCTGCTCCGGCGGGCAGGTTCTTTCCTTCGCGTTTAAGTTGTTGGACACGACCCATGGCAATGACCGAGGTTGCCCAGTCGATCACCACGGGAAAGCCAATCGCATCGGTGGTGGGAATTCCCCAGGAGTGTGGATTGGTACCGAGGGTGGGTTTGCTGCCCAGAAAGGGAACGACCTCGGTAACAGAGGCGGTACAATTTGTATAGGCTATGTAGCCACGCTTAGCGGCCTCCATAACATAACCACCTCCCCAGAGGTAGTGGAAGGCCTGATCTACTGCGACCTGTCCGATCCCGTGTTTATCTGCCAGTTCGATACACCGGTCAATCGCCTGGTAAGCAACTGCCTGGCCAAGCTTCTTATTACAATTCCAAACCTCGGAGGCAGAAAAGCGCCCAGGGATGACCTCGATTTTGGCCGAGGGGGTGCATCCGCCTTTCTTGGATCCAAAGAGATCGTCCAAGTGCAGGGCCTTTAGCGCATTGTGGGTGCGAATGCCATGCCGGGTGGCATGGGCAGAAAAACGGGCAGCACAGGCCTGTTCACCGGCATCAAAGCCTCGGGCTGCATAGGCCTGCTCGACCAGCTGGTTATGGGTCGGTTCTGGAACAATGTAAAAAGTATCTTCGCTCAT
>JABBBW010000025.1 GCA_018607205.1 Opitutales bacterium
GCCTTAAAGCTAGTCTCCGCGGCCAAGAAAGCTGGAGCGGATGCAATCAAGTTACAAACTTATCGACCCGACACGATTACCGTTAGAGGCACTGATAGTAGATTTAAACTAAAAACTGGGTTATGGAAGGGTAAGCTTCTGCACGACCTCTACGAGCAGGCGATGACGCCTTGGGAGTGGCACCCCTTAATTGCCAAAGAAGCTAGGAATCAAGGTATGATTTGCTTTAGTTCCCCATTTGATGAATCGGCGGTTGATTTTCTTGAGGAATCGATGCAGCCAGGTCTTTATAAAGTAGCTTCTTTTGAAATGAATCATTTTCCTCTTCTTGAGCGTATTGGTAAAACGGAAAAACCTGTACTTGCAAGTGTTGGTGTTTCAGAAAGCCAGGAAATTTTCAATGCATTGAAGGTTTTAAAAGGTGCGGGGTGTCCCGAAGTAATTTTACTTCATTGTGTAAGTGAATACCCTGCTAAACCAAGCGATTTTTGCTTACGCAGGATGCCTTTATTGGAAAGCGATTATAAGGTTAAGTTTGGACTGTCCGACCATTCGCTTGGACATTTAGTTGCCGTCGCCGCTACCGCTTTGGGTGCCCGAGTAATTGAAAAACATTTGTGCTTGGATCGTGATGAATCTTCGATTGATGGTGCCTTTTCCATGCTTCCTCAGGAATTTGCAGAATTGGTCAGTGCTGTTCGGCTTACCCATGAGGCAATGTCTGGTTCACAATGTCCTCAGGAATCTGCCAAATTTAAACGTTCCATCCTCGTTTCAAATCCTATTCAGCAAGGCGATCGGTTGACCCCAGAAAATGTAAGGGTTGCCCGGCCAGGTGATGGAATGTGCCCGAGTCGATGGAATTATATTTTGGGGCAATGTGCATCCATTGACATGAACATTGGTCATCCGCTTAGCGACCAGGATATCGCAAAACCTTAATGTTTCCTTCTTAAGGGATTGGGTTCACCTGCTAACTTTGCAATTTAGCACAATGGGTGCTATTTTAAAGCGTGTTAGAAAATAAATCAATGGTGATGGATTCTGGACTACCAAGCTTTGAGGGCACTCCTGAAGAGAGATTAAGATCAGCTTGTATTTGGGTTGCCGAGAATTCACCAGGCAGGCAATTAACTTTGGAAGAAATCGGAATAGTAATGGGAGTCACCCGTGAAAGAGTCCGTCAAATTGAGGCCCAAGCCCTTCGCAAATTACGACACCCTTCTCGAATTCGTTTACTTCGAGAAACTGGATAGTGCTTTAGAGAAGATTTAACTCTTTAATCAATCAGCATTTCTTTTGCTGATTTACCCTGGGGAATCATTGGAAGAACATGTTCGGTAAAGGGGACAATAACTTCAAGTAAATAGGGTTCATCCGCATCTAACATTTCACGCATTGCATCCTGTAAGTCCTCGCGTTTACTCACTCTTCTTGCTTTTACTCCAAATCCCTCACATATTTTTATGTAGTCTGGATAAATAGCATCTAAGTTCTCGGGTCCACCAATATTTTCCGGATCACACAAGATTGTGTGCCCACGAACAGACTCGTAAAAACGATCCTCCCATTGAACAACCATGCCCAAATGTTGATTATTTAAAAGCAAGCATTTGGCATTAATTTTTTCAATTTTGGCAGTGGCAAGTTCCTGTACATTCATGAGGAAAGACCCATCCCCATCGATATCAATGACTTCCTTGTCTGGTCGAGCAACTTTTGCTCCTATGGCAGCTGGGTATCCAAATCCCATGGTACCGAGGCCAAGAGACGATATGTAAGTTCTGGGCTCCTTAAACCTGTAATATTGAGCAGCCCACATTTGATGCTGCCCTACACCGGTTGTGATGATCGCATCTCCCTTTGATTCCTTATACAATACATCAATAGCTTCCTGTGAGGTTATGTGTTCCCCTTTTTTATATTTGAATGGATAATCTTTTTTCCAGCCGGATAGGGTAGTCATCCAAGCGTCCAAGTCAGGCTTATCGAATCCATCCTCTTCGATTAATTCTGACATTCTCTCTAAAGCATGTTTGATATCAGATTTAATGGGAAAATGTGCATGAACATTTTTGCTGTGTTCAGATTGGTCTACATCAAAATGAATCACATATGCATCGGGGGCATATTTACTTACCAAGCCAGTTATGCGATCGTCAAATCGGGCTCCAGCACAAATTAACAAGTCGCTTTCACAAACAGCCCAATTCCCAGCAACGGTACCATGCATGCCATACCAATACAGGGATTGTTCATGGTCTGGATCAAATGCACCTAAGCCCATGAGAGTATGTGTAACAGGTAAGCCAGTAAGTTCAGCAAATTGTCTTAATTGTTTTTGTGCTTCAGAGGAGATGACACCTCCACCGGTGTATAGCACCGGTTTTTTGGCTTTTGAAATTAGATTTAGAACTTCAGTAAGTTCTTCATCAGTAGCTTTTGGGCTATCCAGTTTGTAGCCCTCTAAAGTGCCAACTTCCGCAGGAAAAAAAGGTTCAAATACTTTCTGCTGAACATCTTTAGGGATGTCGATAACCACTGGGCCAGGGCGACCGCTTGTGGCCAAATAAAAAGCTTCCTTTACAACTCTTGGAAGATCCTCTGCGGTAAGAACCAAATAACTGTGCTTAACAATTGGCAGGGTCATACCAAAGAAATCAGTCTCTTGAAAAGCTGCCTTGCCAATAAATTGCTGATAGACTTGACCGGTTATGGCAACGAGGGGAATGCTATCCATAAAGGCATCGGCAATACAAGTTACTAAATTAGTAGCCCCAGGACCAGAGGTCGCCATGCATACACCCGCTTTGCCAGTAGCTCGGGCATATCCATGGGCCATAAATCCTCCACCTTGTTCCTGTCTTGGCAGGATAGTGCGAATTTTATCTGAACGAGTGAGCGATTGGTGGAGTTCCATGGATGCCCCACCAGGGTAGGCAAATATTGCTTCCACGCCTTCGCGTTCCAAAGCAGAAACAAGAACATCGGCTCCGTTCATGGCAGGTCCGTGCTCGCCGGCTTCATCAGGTTGAGGAGATTTTATGGATTGGGTACTCATGGTGCAGTTACTAAGTATTAATTTTTTATTATGCCTTAGTTGCCTGGCTGATACAAGGTGAAAGCCCCAGTTTACAAGTATGTTTCCATGCCACCATTTTAAAGTGAATCTTGCCCAAGATGAAATTAAGCGCGAAAATGATTAAAAGTGAAAAACAAGAATGATAAACCAAGCTCCCAAAATTTACCTTGGAGTGCTTTAAAATCGCTGCTGGACGACGAATCAAAAGTGGTCCGGGAAGGATTGGAGAAGTTTCTGTTAAACAACCCCAAGGAAGGTCTCACATTTCTACTTAGCTTGGGAAAAGGAGAAGACCGCTATTTGGCCAAGCGTGCTCAAAACATGATCGAAAAGCTAGGCTGGGTTGACGGGGCGGGAGATTTCCTTCTTTTCATTCATTCTTTGCGTTACGAACTCGAAACAGGTTGGTTTTTACTGGACCGTTCGATTTATCCGGATTTAGAAACTTCAACCTATTCTTTTTTCTTGGATAAATTGGCAGATAGATGCCGCGAATTGATGCTCCAACCATCGAGCCCGCGAATGACTTGCGAGGTAATTAATCGTGTTCTTTTCCATGAATACGGATTCCGGGGAGCCCGCCAAAACTTTGAAAATCCCCAAAATAGCTTTCTTCATCAAGTTCTCGATCGGCGTGAGGGTTTACCCATTACTCTATGTTGCATCTATATTCTGATTGCTCGTCGTATCGGCTTTGAACTCGATCCGATTGGTACACCCGGACGTTTTATGGTTGGTTGTTTTGCTGAGAAGCATCCATTCTACATCGATTGTTGGGCAGGTGGTCGTTTTTTAGAATTGGAACAAATGGAAGACAAATTGGGAGTTTTGCCTGATGAAGAATCCGGTGCAAACTTGTTGCCCGTAACTGTAGCAGATACTCTAACTAGAGCATGTCGGAATTTATGCCGTCATTATGCACAGGCCGAAGATGAAGCAAACTCAAGGTTATTTCTGTCTTTTGTTCAGGAATTTGAAAAAGTTCATCAAGAAGCATCCAATGCTTGAAGAGCCACTTTTTCTTGATCAACTTACCACTCTTCCTGCAAAGGGGGTGGGATTGGCTGTATTAGGCTATCCGATCAAACATTCTATCAGTCCCCAACTTCACGGAGCAGCCTTAGAGAAGTTATCGGAAAAAGAACCTGAGTTTAGGCACTGGAAATACCAAAAGATTGAGGTTCTACCAGATCTCTTACCCAAGGCCCTTCCCAGGCTTGCTGATTTGGGATACCGGGGACTAAATCTTACTATTCCTCACAAGGTGGATGTCTTGCCTTTAATTGATGCTGTTGACCCTCAGGCCAAAATTATGGGTGCCGTTAATACTTTAAGTTGGGAAAACAATGGATGGAAGGGCTACAATACGGATGGAGTCGGACTTTCGCGTGCTGTATCTAATGCTTTTGGTAAAGACTTGAAAGATTTCAATGTCTTAGTTTTGGGAGCGGGTGGTGCATCTCGAGCCGCAGTTTCACAATGTCTTGTGGAGGGTTGTAAAAATTTAGCCATCTACAATCGCTCAACCGATCGGGCCAATCAATTATTGGAGATTTTAAAAACAAATGGTTTTTCGCAAGAAATTGTGATTTTAGATCATCCAGTCAATCCATTTGAAAATACCAATTCCGAAATACTTATTATTAACGCAACCTCTTTGGGGTTACAGATGAGTGATCTTTCACCCATAGACCTTAATGCTTTTCCTCAATCAGTTTGTGTTTACGACATGGTTTACAACCCGCCGGTGACCAAGCTGCTGAAACAGGCAAAAGAAAAACATTATTCCTGTTCCAATGGATTGGGGATGCTTGTCGGGCAGGCAGCTCGCTCGTTGGAGATCTGGACTGGCAGAGAGATTTCTGAGAATGCAATGAGGCAGGGGGCAAAGCTGGCTTTGTCTTAAAAATTCAGTCGGTATGGATAGTTTATTATTAGAACCCAATCTTTTTGTATGGCTTGGATTATTTGTTGGTGCCTGCTTAGGCAGCTTTTTAAATGTTGTTGTTTACCGGGCTCCCCGAGATCTTTCGGTTATTCGTCCGCCTTCTAGTTGCCCTTATTGTTCCGTTCGTATTCCATGGTCTCAAAACCTTCCTATCCTTGGTTGGCTTTTTTTGAAAGGGCGGGCGAAATGCTGTGGGAAGAAAATCTTGCTCAGGTATTTTTTGGTCGAGTTATTTACGGGGCTTATCTTTGCCTGGGCATGTTTTGTTTTTACTAAAAATCAAGACTTGGGAATGTTGCTTGCTTCCTGCAGTTTTGCCTGGTTGATGTTTGGAGTTGTTGCAGTGGATGCTGAGACCATGCTGATTCCTGATCGTTTTAGCCTGGGGGGAGCCTGTCTTGGTTTTGTCCTCTCCCTGTACTTTCCATCACTTCATGGC
>JABBBW010000182.1:0-4008 GCA_018607205.1 Opitutales bacterium
GTACTGGGACTCAAGGTTTTGGAAGGTGAAGTCGAATGGCTTCATGGCTTATACAACTTGTTCCAGCAGCTTTTTATCTGGGAAGTTCACCAAGACGCCCATGTCCTTTTTTTGATAAACCACCATGCTTCCCAGAGCAACCGCAGACGCACCGGACTGCCCGAGAACCTGTTCTATATGCTCCATTTTACCAGCGCCCCCATGAGCAATCACTGGAAGATCAACCACTTCTGCGACCTTACACACCAAATCCAAATCAAAACCGGACCAAGTTCCTTCTCGATCGATGGAAGTAAGCAGAATTTCCCCACAACCAAGCTCCTGTCCTCTTTTAGCCCAAATTGCTGGAGAGATCGCCCAACGTTTCTTGCCAGAGTGAGAAAAGACGCTGAGTTTGCCCATTAGACTCTTTTTTACATCAATGGAAAGAATTACCGACTGACTTCCAAAATGGTTGGCTATTTCGGTTATTAAACTTGGATTTTCTAAAGCGGAACTGTTTAGAGCAACCTTCTCAAAACCAGAGTCAAAAACCCGCTTGGCAAAATCCAGTGAAGTGATGCCTCCCCCATAAACCAAAGGCATAAAACACTCATCTGAAATCTCCTCCAATAAATTGAAATCCGGCAACCTCCCAATCCTTGAAGCGTCAATGTCTAAAAGAAACAGCTCGTCCACCTCCAATTCGTTGAAAATCCTAAGAGTGTTGCAGGGATCTCCGATGTAGTCGAATTTCCCAAACCTTCTTGTCTTTACAAGGGCACCTTTTCTGAGGAGCAAAACGGGGATAATTCTTTTAGTCAGCAAGGGGAAATTTCTGAAAATAATTAAAATTTTATAGTAGCAACCGCTTGACCGGTTGGATGGCGCTCTAATCCTTCCGGGTACTTTCTGTATTCTACCTGATACTTCTTTTCCAAGGCTTGGAAAAATGCGTTATCCAACTTACATGGAGTAATCATGGGCTCTTCCATCTCGTAATAAACCGAGTACGGGAACCGATTATTAATAAAGGTAAAAAGTAATATCCCATCAGGCTTCATCACCTTTTTTAGGACATCTAAAAGTTCATCGATTTGCCGAACGGACATATGAGTCACAACAGATTGAGCAATCGCAAAATCAAACTTCTCTCCAAAGCTTTCGTAATCGAAACCACGATCGATCTTCATGGTATAATTCTTGGAGATTTCAAATTCTTCGAGAATTCTACGACCCAGTTTCAAATAGGGTTCCCAAACTTCAACCCCAAAATAATTACCTTCATCCAAGTAGGAAATAGCATAAGTGCCAAACCTCAAGGGTCCACATCCGATGTCTAGCAGCTTGTGCTTCGAATCCATTCCCATTTTCTTCAGGGAGTCCATCTGCCACTCGCCCAAGTCCTCCCACATCAATTCGCGATTGCTGGGCACGCCTGCTTCTTCCTCTAAATGGAGATCAATAATTTTAAACATTTTCTTCTTATCCATGGTTAGACAAGCTTTCTCTTCATCGACCGTAGAAGGTATTTCGTTTTCTCTATTATGGAAATAGAACCAGCCTTGTGAGAAATTTCTTCAGGCGGAAAAAGCATGCGAACAAAACCAACTTGGTCCTCCCTGCTCGAAATGTCAGAAATCTCATGAACATTGTTGTACCTCCAAATAAGAAGATCTCCCGGTTCAATGCCCAGTTCCCTCTCGCAATGAATTTTATCTCCATTATTTTTGGTAAAGACAAAGCCAGACCCCGAATAGTCCTTATCGATCTGAGATAAAAACAAGGTCGCCTGAACGCGGGCCAAGTCAATATTCCTTGGATTTGGCTCATCCAAGCCGTAATCGGAGTGCGGGGCCAAAACATTTTCACCGTTTCGAGTAATAATCAGCCGAGGAACTACACAACGTTGTCCTGGACGAGGAGAAATTTCTCTGGTAAAGGCCTTGCCTTCGATTTGAGACCTCAAGTGAATAATAGAAACTGCAATCTCGTTGGAAACCACTTCGTGCTGGTTGCCCCATAACGGGTTGTAAAAAACCTTTAATCCTGTGGTTCTCCCATGTTTATAATAGCAAGGGCATCCTGGATAAAACGCATGTTCCTTTCCAGGGAAAAGAAGGTGAGTTTGGGGCGGATCGAGCAGCCGACACCAATAATTAACCAAGTGATCGGTAAATTTCTTCTCAAGGAATCCCTTGAATAAAAGAAAACCTTCCCCTTGAGAATGATATATTTTTCTACGCACATCCCAAACTTCTTTCTTGTTAAGGCAAAAGTTTCTATGGTTGATCGATTTCATGCAAGAGTGGAAGTTATTTTTAGAGATTCACGAATTTTTTCAACAACTCAATTCCGAAACGGTGACTTTTTTCCGGATGAAATTGAAGCCCCATAATATTTTCACGCATAACCGCGGAATCAAATTCGACGGAATGAGTTGTTTTCATCAAGGAATCTTCAGGATTTGTCACTTCGGCATAGTAAGAATGGGCAAAATAGTATCTGGCATCGGAACAAAGACTTTGTTGGAATAGATTTTCTCTTTTGGTGGGACGGGCAAAGTTCCAACCCATATGTGGGACCTTCAATGATTCATGATGTGGGAAGCGAAGAACTTTTCCAGCTATGAGCCCAAGTCCGGGCAGAGAACCCTCCTCGCTTGAATCAAGAAGCAGTTGCATGCCCAGACAAATTCCAAGCAGGGGGACCTTTTCTTCGAGAGCCTTGCCCTTGATGACATCACATAAACCGGCAACTTTATTGATCGCCTTCATTGCCGCATCAAAGTTGCCCACCCCAGGCAAAATGAGCTTTTCAGCTTGAGCGATGCGATCGGGAGATGACTCGACCTCGACTTCCAAACCAATAAAGCGAAACATATTACGCAAGGAACCAATGTTTCCCATACCATAATTGACAATTACCAACATCCCCGATCAAGCTTCGTTTATCTTTACCGGGAAGCAGTACTTCAAGTAAAAGCTCATTGGAACTAGGTTCGCTTTTGCCAAAACGGCAAACAACGGACGCAGCAGCTCAAACCTTTTTTTGTAGGTAGGAAAGTCCATCCAGGATTTGGGAGGAGTTTGCATGACTTCATCGTATTGCTGCCGGGAAATTTTTAACCTCTTTAGAAAATATTCCAAAAGTGAACGCTCGATAACCGGAGGTTGGTTGTAGGTTTTCCACGCATTTTCCCTAGTCATCTTTCCCAAACGGGCTTGAGCAGCTAAAGTGTTATTCCTAAAGTCCATGCCAAATTTCCTCGGTGCATAGATTCCATGAAAGAACGCAGTCATCCGGTTTTCTAAATGATGACCACCATAGTATTGCCAACCGAACTCTTTTTCCAGAAAAGAACGAGCTTCTTTCTTGTCGTAGTTAAGATACCAAAACGGACGGATCTTTTTAATTCGAGCGATGCAAGACCACCAAATGAATCTGGCAAAACTCATCAGCGGGTAGGTACGCATGGGAAGGGATCCAAATTTTTTGTGGATGGACTTAATATATTTTCCGTCAAAGTAGTTTCTGCCAACAGGAGTAATGCCCTCGGTTAGAAAAGAGTGCCCCTCGAGAACATACTTGATGCCATGCTTCCAAGCAGCCCGATAAATGGTTTCAGCAAGGGCTAGGTCAGTAGGTGCCTCTATTTCAGCAACCCCGGCAAAAAAGAAGGCCCGAAACAAATCATCGGCTTCCTTGTTGTCGATTACATGGGTGTAAAGATCAATATCCAAGGCAGATAAAACCTTTCGGATATTCTGGGTAGCAATCGAAGTATTCCAAGTATTATCATAGTGAACGGCCAAAGGACGAAGTCCATGTTTCTTAGCCAAGTAGAGCATGTATGACGAATCAGTTCCACCACTGACACCAATTGCACAGTCATATTTTTTACCCTTTCCACTTCGTTTAATTTCGGCAAATAAACCCAGTAACTCTTGCTCCCCCTTTGGCTTACCCGTGCCGTATTCTTTGGATAATGAATCAAATAATTCTTTATGAAGACTCGTAATATCGGCC
>JABBBW010000182.1:4018-5454 GCA_018607205.1 Opitutales bacterium
AAAAAGAAATTTAAGGAATTCTTTTATTCATTTAAAGGTGAGTGCACCTTACAAGGATTTCCAAAAGCTTTTGTATTAGCTGGTAAATCTTCCAGCACCACACTATTGGCACCAACTACGGTACCCTCTCCAATGATCACACCCTTTGCCACAACTACATTTGGACCGATGTAACAGCGTGAACCGATTTTTGTAGGTATACGATCCATGCTAGCTTTACCTCCACTTAGAGCCCATTTCACTGAATCATGGGAATAAATTTGAACACCAGCTGAAATAGAGCACCAGCTCCCAATTTCAAGGCCACCCGATCCATCAAGGATAACATTTGGACCAATCCAGCTTTCTTCTCCGACTTTGACATCTCCGATTACAATTGCTGAGTCATAAATACTTGTACCTTTACCAAATCCAAGTTCGCGTGCTTTTTCCCAACGATCTATGAAATAATCACCAACCGGTAAAGTTCTTTTCCATTTTTTACTTACACCCCTACGTAATGACCTGAGCAAAGAAGTCACTTTTTCAAAAAGATGAGTTTCTTTTAAAGGCTCAGGTATTATGTCATTCATATAACTGGTGGAGGCGGCTTAACAAAACGACCACTGTAACACGCTTCCTCATGATGGAAATGAATTACCTCCAATTGATTATCTTTAATCAAATCAAGTACTTCTTCCTTACTGTACCTCCTTGCATTACTTGGACTGTACCAATCGTAATTAGTTACAATGGATGTTTCTCGACCAAGATCTTCATTCCAAAAGCACTTAAGAAAATTCCAATACAAGAAACGTTGTAAGTCGTAAGACCCCCCTTTTATATTTAATGCAGGAATATCTGGAACATCTAGAGTGACATTTAGTTCACTTAGGTTCTTTCCCAAATCTGTTAACTGCTTAGACATGTCCCATAGTTCATCCTTAGACATCTGCGAACATACAGATCGAAAGTGATCGTCGAGTAACTCTCTTGGTAGAGCCTTTTTTGCATAGAAATAACAGGAAAACTCCCCACTCACAGGATTGGTTATTCGAACGAGTTCCTTAAAAGTTTCGTCTGGGTTTTGGGTATGCATGATCACCTGATCACAACTGACATAATCAATACTTCCATCCAAAAACGGAGTATTTGCAATATCTCCTTGAGCAAAAAGTAAGTTGGCTTGTAGTGAATAATTTTGAGCAGCAATTCTGACTGCATCCGAATAGTCTATTCCAATAACCAAGGATTCAGGGGCTAAAGACGCAAACCATTCAGACTTATATCCCAAACCGCAACCGGCATCAAAGATAACTCTTTTGGACTGAAGGAAACTGGCAAACTCCTCCTCCGAGGAAAATCCATAAAGTTTCAAATACCAGTCTTTTTGCATCTTATACCAGATTTCTTTTTCAGAGGTTTCCTCGTATGCTCCCCACTTATCACTAAAGGCA
>JABBBW010000076.1:0-1611 GCA_018607205.1 Opitutales bacterium
GCTTGCTGGACTGGTTGCCGTCTCCGTGGTGGGTTACCTCGGAGGGATTACCAGTGTTACCTGGATGTCGACCCTTCTCATTGGGTGCTTACTTGGTTTCTTAGTATACAACAGTCGCCCAGCCTCTATCTTTCTGGGGGATTGCGGTAGTCTAACTCTCGGCTATCTTGCCGGTTGTTTAACATTATTGGCGAGCTTCCGCGAGGGTGGGGTACTTGATGGAATCTTCCCTGTGCTTGCTTTTGCCCTGCCCATACTTGACTGTATCTTTGCCATCTTTCGTAGGGCAATGCGTGGTAGGTCTCCTTTTTCTCCAGATATGGAGCATTTTCACCATCGTTTGATGGCTAAAGGCCTCTCTCATGGTAAGGCTGTTCTTGCAATGTGGGCGATGGCTGGTAGTTGTTCATTAGTTTCGGTTGCAGCTGCCTTTGGGAAGGGGGATCAATTATTTGCGATATTTATCTTATTTGGAATGGGTGGTTTTATTCTTCTTCGATATTTAGGTTACTTCCGGTTTGAGTTCTTTGGGGAAGGTTTGTCCACGCTCATGGACGACCGAAAAAGCACCAAGTCTGTTGAACAGTCGGTCAAGGATGCGGAGCAATTAGTTTCCAATTCCGTTGATCTTGAAACTTTGGAGGACTGCTTGAGCAAGGCGGCAGAGGGCATGCAATTTCAGCAGGCTACCATTCGATTATTTCATCAAGAAGGCAGGCTAGGCTCGGATTTAAATTTGAAAAATCCATCCGTTGGCAAAATCATTACTTGGCGGGATCAAGAGCAATCTGGTTATTTCTCACGTGACAAGGAGTTTGTGGTAGAGTTTCCAATTTCTGGACGAAACTTTGCTTATGGCAAGGTAGAGTACCGCTTTATGGACGGCCGCAGTTCTCTGTCTGTCCAAGACGAAGTGTTGCTCGAACGTATCCACGACTCGATATCCAACCTTGCCGGCCGTTTGCGTAAACAAGATTTTGTTATTTCATAAATCCCTGCATTTTCCTAGTTTTTGGATCAATTAGACTCTACCTGCTTAACTATTACTTGTGTCTAAATTCTTAAGGGCATTTACCATTTTAAGCCCAAAAGCAAAAAGAAGGATGTTTCTTCTTTTGCCAGTGATTCTTGTGGGTATGGTGTTGGAAACTCTTAGCGTTGGCATGGTGGTTCCCGCCCTTGGGATTTTGATGAATGAAACTTATTTCGACCAGTTTCCTGCATTTCGTTTAGTCTTTGAGTACATTGGTAATCCAAGTCATGAGAAGTTGATATTTCTCGGATTAAGCGGTTTAGCTGTCACTTATGTACTTAAAAATATCTTTTTGTTCTACCAGGTTCATTGCCAGGGAACTTTTGTTTATAGTACTCAGCGTGAAATCGGGGTTCAGTTATTTCGGAAATACCTCAATAACGGATACATGTTTCATCTTCAGGTTAATAGTTCAAAGCTAATAAGAAATTTGACGACTGAGATTAATTCTTATTGTGGTTTTTTCCTCATGCCTACGATAAATCTGTTAACAGAATCGTTGGTAATCTTTGCAATATTAACCTTAGTTTTTTGGGTTGAGCCACAAGGCACGATGATCTTGGTTTTTATTCTTGGTT
>JABBBW010000076.1:1621-5448 GCA_018607205.1 Opitutales bacterium
GGCATAATGGTTTACTTGTTTATCAGGGTAAGTAACCGCATTGTTGGTACTTGGGGAAAGAAAAGATTGATTGCTGAAGAACAAAAACTAAAGCATCTGCAGCATGGTTTTGGTGGAATTAAAGAAATTCTACTTTCTGGGAAACTAGAGTTCTTTTTGAGGAGATTTCAAAAGCCTAATCATATATCGGGATTAATGAATAAGCGTGAATATATCTTCCAGTATGTCCCCAAATTTGGAGTTGAGGTCATTGCTATATGTGGCCTTGTTGGTATGAGTTTGTTTCTGCTTTCGCAAGGGAAGCCCAAGGAAGAAGTCACTCATATGCTTGGACTCATGGCTACTGCTGGATTTCGCATGATCCCTAGTTTTAGTAGAATCTTGAATAATTTACAGTCGATCCGATTTGGTTGGGCGACAGTAGATGCATTGTCTAATGAGTTTTCTCAAGTGGTTGAAAAAGTTTCAAGTAGTCCCGAAAGTCATAATAACGCAGAAGACTTAGCTCACTTAACCTTTGAACAGGAGATTTTATTTTCGGATATTTCCTTTTCATATACTCAAGAAAAAGATGAAGTTTTAAGAAATATAAATTTCAGTATTAAAAAGGGAGAGACTATAGGCCTCGTGGGAGAAAGTGGCTCAGGGAAAAGCACATTATCTAATTTGCTTTTGGGGCTACTTGAACCAACAAAGGGTGAGATTCTAATAGATAGTGCAAAACTTACTGATAATAATTTTACAAGTTGGCAGCAAATGATTGGGTATGTTCCACAAGAAGTTTACCTATTGGATGATACCATAAGGAGGAATGTTGCTTTCGGGTTAGATGATTCGGAAATTAATGACGACCGAGTAAGTCTTGTTATTGAAATGGCTCAGTTGAGGGATCTAGTTGAGGGAACTCAGGACGGTCTAAACCTTACACTGGGTGAACGGGGTGCACGATTGAGTGGTGGACAAAAGCAACGAATTGGGATTGCCCGGGCGTTATACAACGACCCTGAGGTTTTAATTATGGATGAAGCAACGAGTGCACTAGACAACAAGACAGAAAAAGAAATTTTAAATACTCTAAAGCCCTTAGTTGGAGCAAAGACAATTGTGGTAATTGCTCACCGTGCAACCTCACTCGAAATATGCTCAAAAGTTTATGAACTCCGAGATTGCAGCATTAATTTACAAGCCCAATGATTAATTGATGGCTTGAAGTCGGTTTTTAAAATGGAAAATAATTAAATGGATATTAAAAATTCAAAAGTCCTTGTAATTGGCGGTGCTGGTTTTATTGGCAGTTTTGTAGTATCTGAGCTGCTAAAAACCAATGTTGGAAAGGTAGTTATTTACGATAATTTTGCTCGTGGAAAGGCGAGTAATATTTCTAACAGCATGGCTGACCCCCGTTGCGAGATTTATCCTAATGGGGGAGACGTCAGAGATGTTGATACTTTATCTGATGCAATGCAGGGGTGTGACGGAGTAATCCATCTTGCTGCGATGTGGTTATTGCATTGCAAGGACTTTCCTCGCACCGCATTTCATGTAAATATTGAAGGGACTTTCAATGTCTTGGAAGCTTGCGTGAAGAATAATATAAAGCGCTTCGTATATTCTTCGTCCGCTTCCGTTTATGGAGACGCGTCAGAGGTGCCAATGACTGAACTGCACCCTTTCAATAACAAAAATTTCTATGGAGCCACAAAAATTGCTGGGGAAGCAATGTGTCGTGCCTATTATGATCGGTATGGTCTTTCTTATGTCGGGCTAAGATACATGAATGTGTATGGCCCTCATCAAGATCAAACAGCTGCTTACACTGGTGTCATCCCCATCATGCTAAACAAAATCGACGCGAATGAGGCACCAACAATTAACGGCGATGGTACCCAGGCTTATGATTTTATTGATGTAGAAGATGTAGCCCGTTGTAATATTAATGCTTTGCAAGCTCAGGTAATTGACGAGTTTTACAATGTTGGCACTGGAACCCAGACGACCATCAAGGAATTATGCGACACGATCCTGGATCTCAAGCAATCCAAGCTTAAGGTAACCTACAACCCTTACAGTGAAGACGACGCTCGAAGACTGGTACAAAATCGTATTGGTTGTCCAAAGAAAGCTTCTTCAGATCTTGGTTTTAACTACAAGTACGAATTACGAACTGGTTTACAGAGGTTGATCGACTGGCGAAAATCTAATCTAGAGGAATTTTGAATATCCCTATCGCAAGAACGAATCTTTTAAATTCTGAAATTAATGCTGTCCTGGATCCATTGCGATCCGGATGGCTAGTGCAAGGACCAAAAGTTAAGGAGTTCGAGGAGAAGTGGTCGAACTTTACTGGGGCTGAGCATTCCATGGCTGTTACTTCATGTACAAGTGCCCTTCATCTCTCTCTTGCCGCATCAGGATTTGGTGAAGGCGATGAGGCGATTGTTCCTGCATTTACTTGGATTTCTACTGCTAATGTCGTTGAGCACTTAGGAGGTAAAGTTGTCTTTTGTGATATTGATTTAGGTACTTTCAATATTGATGTTACTCAGATTGAGTCAAAAATTACTGAGCGAACAAAAGCCATTCTTCCGGTTCACTTGTTTGGTCTGCCGGTTGATATGGACCCGATTCTTGATTTAGCTCTCCAATATAATTTAATTGTTGTCGAAGATGCCGCGTGCGGCTTTGGATCAAAGTACAAAGGAAAGCATGTCGGTACTTTTGGAGATACTGGTTGCTTTAGTTTTCACCCTCGCAAGGCTATCACCACAGGGGAGGGAGGAATGGTTACTACGAATGATTCCAAACTTGCCGACAAGATTTGTCGTCTTCGAGACCACGGTGCTGCAATGTCTGACTTGCAAAGACATTTGGGTGCCCGTCCATACCTTCTTTCTGATCATCCCGACGCTGGGTACAATCAAAGGATGACGGATTTGCAGGGATCATTGGGCTCAGCTCAAATGGATCGGGCTGATGATATTGTTTTTGAGCGGAGTCGTATTGCAGAAAAATATGACAATGCTTTTGCAAATCTTGATTGGTTGAAAACGCCACCAAATAAGGTTGGTTATGCGCATGGTTATCAGAGTTATGCCTGTCTTTTTGAGCCCGAAGTAATTAACGAAAATTCAGTTTCCCGAATCAATGGTATCCGTAATAGCTGGATGGATAAACTTCAAAAAGATGGAGTGTCTACCCGTCCTGCCACTCATGCAGTTCATATGCTTAGCTACTACAAGGATAAATATGGAATTAAGCCTACCGATTTTCCTAATTCATACGCTGCGGATCACTGTAGTTTATCCCTCCCATTGTTTCATGGTATGAAAGAAGACGAACAGGATTTCGTGATCGATAAAGTACTTAAATTTCAGCTCTAATGTGCGGGATCGTTGGACAAATTAATTTAGATGGAGAGCCAGTTTCCTCTGCTGTTCTTAAGCGAATGACCGATGCAATTATTCATCGTGGTCCGGATGGAGAAGGGCAGTGGGTTGAGGGAAATATTGGTTTCGGTCACAGGAGGTTAGCAATCATTGACACGAGCTCTGCAGGAAAACAACCGATGATTTCTGCCGATCACCGTTATGTTCTGACATATAATGGCGAAGTTTATAACTTCCGTGAACTCAGAACTGAACTTGCAGCTAAAGGCTATGAATTTAATTCGCAAACCGACAGTGAAGTTGTTCTTTCTGCACTTGCAGAATGGGGTGAGGATGCCTTTGTGAAATTTAACGGGATGTTTGCTCTAGCTCTTTGGGACCGAAAAGATAAAATACTTCTCCTCGGCCGTGATCGGTACGGTATTAAACCACTTTATTATT
>JABBBW010000172.1:0-3384 GCA_018607205.1 Opitutales bacterium
CCACCATTCTCTCTAGCCTCTATGTTTGATTCTTTTCTTTCCCAGCCCTGTACACTTTTGTATTTTTCGCCGAAATTTCATCTTTTGCCCTCCCTGCGTACACATCGCATTATTTAAACTCTTTCTTAGCAAACAATCAATTTTATGAATCCATCAACCAACCATTATTCTTCCAGTGGGCCTATCCCCCTTGGGGTATTGACCAGCCAGATTTGGCGGCTGGTTCGTATGGGTGGTTATTTACCTTACTTTAAACCCCGTCAGCTTAGATGCGCATTGCGGGATTCTTTTTCTAAACATCTTTTAAAACCCTACGCACAGTCCTCATGGTGTCTACTAAGATTCCAGTGGGTCCAAGCGACAACTACAACAAAGTTATAGCAAGCGCTTTACGATAACCCATAACCCATAGAAATTTACCAATCGACTGGTGTAGACTTTTCTACTCTCAATCAGGTCGATCCCTAAATTGCTTTAATCATTTTCCCCCTCTTTCATAGGCGTGATGCAATTGCCTCCGCCGTCCATTACAATCTTATAAAATACTATTGTTAACCATATTTATTAATTCACTTACTATTTACTATGCGTAATTTATTAAAAACTCATATCGTGGAGATGCCTGTTGGCATTCCGGAAGCTTTATCTGCACTTCATCGGGTTGTTCATCCTAAGGAAATAATCTCTCCTCCAGCAGGAATAAAACAGGTAGAACATACCACTTCTTTTTCACAAAGGAGCCGCCGGACGGTCATGATTGATAATGCCCGTAAAGCCTGTTTTTTTATGGAAGAGCAGCAAAGGGTGGTCAAAAAGTTGATCAAGGAATTCCAAATTTTCACAGGTTATATCGAACAATTGCCCAAGACTGGTGGGCTTGTAGATGAGGCTAATTCCTGGTCGGTTTATTTAATGCACGCACAGTCTCTACACTCCGCAATGAAAGGAGTATTTCAGGGGAAAGCCCTGTTTGGAGATGGTGCCTCGCCTCCGGTTCGTGTGCACCTAGAGCAAGGTGGTGTGGTTACCCCATTCGATTTGCCTGACCCTTCTCTAGTTACAATGATTTCTATCCGTTCATTTATTGCCGGAGTTGCCGATCATAAATTGCCCAGCGTTGATCTAAGTAACGCATGTATGGCTGAATTGCTCAACGCACTTGTCGATATTCAACAAGGACGTGAAAGATTATCCACAATTGTTACTAATTTAAGGAAGAAGGCTTCCCTGGGTAATCCTCATTCTAGAGAGTCAGCAAAAAGCCTAACCTGCTCTGATAAGCCGTACAGTTTGGTGCAGAGATTTTTCTTCGGGTTCCAATCTGTCTTTCGCCTAACTGTGCCGACGCAACGACCAAGTTAGCTTCAGAATTATTTCATCAATGCCAAAATCGTTAACCAAAAACTCATTCACAATCATTTAATTTTATAACATCGGGGGCCGCCACCCGTTCCACTGGCGGAATCACTCGGCACGGAAGCCGAAAATTAAACCCTATATCAAGGAGGATATAACAATGCCAATAGTAGTAAACACAAACGCAGCAGCAACCACTGCCGCATTCAACCTAAGTAAAAATCACGCAAACCTAAGCAAAAGCTTAGCCCGTTTGTCGTCAGGTCAGCGAATCACCAGTCCAGCCGAAGACGCTGGCGGTCTAGCCGTTGCCTATAAACTGGATTCAAGCATGAAGCGCACAGAAGCTGTGCTTAATAATCACCAAAATGCACTTTCATTCTTGCAAGTGCAAGATGGGGCACTCGAAAGTGTGGGCAAAATTGTCAGTCGTATGTCTGAGTTACGCACCATGGCTGCAGATGTAACAAAAAATGCAAGCGATATCGAAAATTACTCCAAGGAGTTTCGAGAGTTACAAAAGCAACTCAACCAAGTACAGTTACAGAAATTCAATGGTGTTAGTATTTTCACTAATAACGACGTCATAGATCCAAGTAAAGGGAGACCTTACAGTTCAGAGGAAAAGGAATTTGAGTATGTGAACCCAGATGGGTCGCTTAGCACAAAGTCATATAACGGTAGAGGTTTGCAAGTGCTTACACACCCGTCAGGTCAACCAGATGACGGCTCGATATCGATCAATGGTGTTAATTTGCAATTTTTATTAACCTTGGATGATAATGTTACTGGTAGTGCAAATGATTATTTGATTAGCGGTACAGCCGGTTTATCTGATGCGGTAGGTTACAATCTCGGTTCTTTTCAACAGTTAGGTTCAAATGCAGATAGTACTGGTTTAGAAGTTGATGATGGTATGTTTCAGGATATCTCGAAAATAAGTATCTACCAATTCACTCATATTATCGAAAAAGTTGCTGACGCTCGTGCTGAAAATGGTGCGGAACAACAAAGGATTCAGCAATCCTATGAACTGCAGTCTACGAATCTAGTGAATCTTGAGGCTGCTCATGGCCGGATTATGGATGTAGATGTAGCTTTGGAGTCCACCCGATTTGCGAAACATAATGTACTGGTCCAGGCAAGTGCGTCGATGACAGCACAAGCCAACCAGTTGACTCAGGTCGCCCTTACCCTTCTGCAGTAATTAGTATCAAAGCAAATAGGTAAAGTTGTTTGATCAACCTGCGTGTAAACGCACTCACTCATTATCTTGATGCTTAAGGTTCATTCGCCCTTTTCGTCTCGCGGTGCTTGCTAGCCCAAGTACCGCGACGGTGGGGAAGGCGACTAACCTAACAGAGCGAATGAGAAGTTAGGCTAATTCATTTTGCAACACCGCACTTCCAGCAGATTAAAACCCATCAAATAAATCAATAAACTCAGTTACATATACTTTTACTAAAATCTCTCATTTGTAATCCAATGTTTAATCATTTCCATAACGAAGGAAGTCCGCAGCTTCTGAAAAAGTACCCAAGGGCATTTACCTTGAAGATATTTACTTTGTCCTCGTCGCAGTTACACTATCTTCAGAAAACTAACTTCCTATGCCATTTTGTTTTACCTCATACAGGGGTTGTTAGTGGCACGAGTTCGACTTTTGCAGGTAAAAAATCGAGAAATGTAAAATCAGAAACAAGGGATAACTCTGTCTTGCAGGGCGTGCCCGATTCTCTTAGCAAAACGCGACCTACCCGTAAGCATCCGTACCATCCAAGCAAACTTGCACGAGGATTCTCTGAGGCATTGGGTATCCTAAATGTTCAGGAGAGGAGGTTTGTGGATAATTTCCATCTCTACAAACCTGCAGTTCTTCGTCCTTCTGCCCTAGGTGGAATCCTCCCCTTCAGATCATATATCCACCCGAAAATATATGGGATTCTTTCTAGCTTCGATTCGTTAGTGATCCCAACGATATCTAGAGTGATTTATCTACGCGATTATTTGCTAATAATGGCATTGGAG
>JABBBW010000172.1:3394-5421 GCA_018607205.1 Opitutales bacterium
CTTAATCCCCGATCAGCATAAAGAACAAATCGGTCTTGCAGTTAGAGAGTGGTGTGTGGCCAAGTGTGCTCTTCGCGATTCGCCAGCAAATTTTGTTACGAAAGTATTTTGTACTATCCGAAAAATTTTATTCCCATGGGCTAAGCATCTGTGGGCACGATCTCAAATGAAGTTTTCTCAGGCGTTCAAAACTAAGCAAATGCTTATTTTATTCAGTCCCTCCATCTTAACTCTTTAACCCATGAATTTCTTTACAAATATTATACCATACTCGCTAGGGAGGCATCGTATATTCGAGAACTCCTCGTTGAATAATATTGTTCCGCCTGTTCTTACACCCTCTCGATTTTCTTGTGTGTCTGTGGGTAGATACCCCGATGCTCGAATCAGATATTTTTTAACTTCACCCCAAACTTATCTAGGTGCCGACCCTATCAAAAACTCGGTAAAATTGCGGCAAGGATGCCGCTCATCCAATCAAGGAGGAAACTAAACAATGCCAATAGTAGTAAACACAAACACCGCAGCTAACACTGCGTCATTCAACCTAAACAAAAATGCAGAAGCCTTGCGCAAAAGCTTAGCTCGCCTTTCTTCCGGAAAGCGAATTACCCAACCTGCCGAAGATGCTGGTGGGATGGCAGTTGCGTACAAACTCGATTCTCAAGCCAAGAGAACTGAAGCCGTTCTAAACAATCATCAAAACGCCTTATCCTTCCTGCAGGTGCAGGATGGTGCACTTGAGACTGTAGGGAAAGTTGTCAACCGCATGGGAGAACTGCGTACCATGGCAGCTGATGTAACTAAAAATACCAGCGATATAGAAAACTACTCTAAAGAATTTCGCGAGTTACAGTCTCAGTTAAATCAGGTGCGATTGCAGAAATTTAACGGAATTAGTTTATTCGCTGTTACCGGTGGTACTTCCAATAGTGGTACTCTATATAATAACGCATCTGCCACTTATAATTATGAAGATTCTACGGGGGCACAACAGACAGAGTCTTACTCAGCATTTTCCAGGGTTATAAGTACTCATCCTTCAGGAATTAGTTCCGAGGGAAGTATATCTCTCAATGTCACTAATCTTACATTTGTGTTGACTGTCGGAGGTATCGAAAGCGGTGCATCTTCCGTAAACCTTATTGGGCTTGAAAGTACCGGAACCTCCTCTCCTTCAAGTGGAAGTGGTATAAATGCAAGTGGCTTTGTCGATAGTATCACTGAAATTAGCATCGCCCAATTTACCCAGGTTATTGAAAAAATTGCAGATGCACGCGCTGAAAATGGTGCTGAGCAACAGCGCCTTAATCAGTCCTATGAACTCCACCAAGTTAATCTGGTAAATATTGAGGCAGCTCATGGCAGAATCATGGATGTTGATGTAGCACTGGAGTCTACCCGTTTTGCCAAGAACAATGTCTTGGTTCAGGCAAGTGCATCTATGACCGCTCAGGCGAATCAGTTAACTCAAGTAGCCCTCACCCTACTCCAGTAAACTACCTTGGGGAAATATCGGGAATATGAATCCTATAAATCCATTACTAGATAATGAATGATTGCATATTGCCGTACACCAAAGAGTTCTTTGTCCGCTTCCTTCTCTGGCATCTATTTCAGGATGCCGGGGAGGTGCGGGCAGACGGGTCCTCATTTCGTACAATTTCTTGATACACGCTTTTAAAGGCATGTAAATATTTTCTCTTCACGATCACCTTACTTAAACACTAAAGAAATATCCCATACACATTCATTTTAAATGTCTACTTTCCCACAGAGTCCTCCGGGACGCAGAATAGCTTCCTCCTTTTGTATGCCAAATACTGCATATGATTTGTGGGGAAACTTGACTGAATTCTCCTGTATGTGGAGCATGAAAAAGTACGGTTTTTTCCAATCTAAGTTTCATTCGGGTGCATTAACCGATGATTTCAACAAAAATGAAGTCGCTCACCGGGCACAATTTTATCTAATTTCGTTCAATCCTTCAAAGTTTGGAATCCATCCGCCTAGGATTTATTATACGA
>JABBBW010000165.1 GCA_018607205.1 Opitutales bacterium
CAAAGATAAGATTCGAAGTGGCGGTTTCACGTAGGTCATTATCCTTGGGATCGATGATCACCCAGTCCTCCTTCTCCACCTCCAATTCGGAGAGGGCTCCATAGAGTTCTTTCTCTGCGGTCGATTTAGCCAAGGGTTCTGGCCGGCGATAGTTTAAAAGCCAACCTTCTACGGGATTGCCATCTGAATTTGCCGGGCGGTCACTCAATCCAATCAGGTCTTCAAATAAACAAATTCGCACGAGGCCGGAATAATGATTCCCGAGATCATTAAGGTAAGAATTTAGCCGTCCAGAAATTTCTGTTGAGTCGGGAATCCAACCCAAATTGAGGCGTTTACCTGAATCAAGCAATCGGTCGAGGTAATCTGAAAGAAAGGGAGTTTTCCTGTTTGGATAGACACGAAAGGTGGAAAAAGCACCGGGGCGACCCCAGGGCTCAGGATGATTTTCGGGTTTTCCCGCTGTCGTCCAAGCTTGCATTACGAATGTTCTCGATCAGCTGATTTCCTGATAGAGTTAAAAAAGATTCCGGATGATACTGCAAGCCAAAGAGTTTGCTATCCAGATCCTCAAAACTCATGGGTACTCCGCCTATCGGGTCGTGACCAGTCATGCGGAGGGAAGGAGGTAGTGCGGGCAGGCTTGATGGGTCAATTTGTAGGGAATGATATCGAGCGACTCGTAAAACATCGCTCATTCCATTGTAGGTGGTTGAGGAAGGATCGACCGATATATCCGTTCCCACTCCGTGAAGTACCCGGGATTGGCGAGTTATGCGGGCACCTTCCCGCTCTAAAATCAGTTGGAAGCCCAGGCAGATCCCAAGGATGGGCAACTTGCCACGCCATTTATCATAGATTGCCTGAGTTTCTGGATAATCTGCCGGGCTGCCAGGCCCGGGGGAAAGTACGAGCATGTTTGAACATTCTACGAGTTCGTGGCTTACCTTCTTACGATCGACGACATGTATCTCATCGAATCCGGCAAGCAAGTGCTCGAGGTTGCGGGTGAATGAGTCCTGATGGTCAATAAGCAGGATCATTGCAAAAGATCGAGCAAGGCTTGAGCCTTAATTTGATTTTCACGATATTCGTATTCTGGTGTGGAGTTGACCACGATGCCTCCACCCGCCTGGGTATAGCAACGATCTTCCAAAATTAACATCGAACGGATAATTAAATTGAGTCGCATATCTCCCCCGTCTTCAAGGACGCCAAAACTCCCCGTGTAGGGTCCACGAAAGCAGGGTTCCAGGCGATCAATCCATTCCATGGTTCGGGTTTTGGGACATCCAGTAATACTCCCCCCTGGGAGCATCCCTTGGAGAATGTCCGATAAGTTAATTTCCGAACGGAGCTTCCCACGGATGGTCGAAACCAAGTGGTGTAAATGGGAGTAGGTTTCAACTTCGCGAAATCTTTCCAGTCTTACACTGCCTGGTACGCAGAGTGTGGACAGATCATTACGTTCCAAATCTACGAGCATGTTGTGCTCGGAAACTTCTTTTGGATCTCCCAGGAATTGTTCAATGACCGAATGGTCGGAAGCATTGGGTTCACGGGCATAAGTTCCACCGATTGGACGGGTAACAATCTCTTTCCCCGTTTTTTGAATCACCACTTCTGGAGAGCAACTGACAATGGAAAACTCAGGAGTTTTTAAAAGAAAGGCTTCAGGGGCAGGGTTGGCTCGAGAGAGTTTTGCAAAGGCAAGGAGAGGATCGATCTGTGCATTCGCTTCGAACCGTTGAGAAATTTTGATCTGATAAGTTTCCCCATCGAGAATGGCTTCGCGGGCCTGGTGAAATAAGTTCTTATATTCCTGGAAACTCAGGTTGCATTGCTGGTTAGTTGAGCGAAAGACAGGAAGGAGTGGATCACTTGAGCTTTCCAGTAACCGAAAGATTTCCTCTTCACGACCAGGTACGCACGATTCCACGGTTGTGGATTGATTGCCCAACCGAATGAGGGTGGAGGGGCGCCCAAACCAACCTTCCGGCACGGTCAGGTTACGGGGAGCGGATAGATTTAATCCATAATGAGCAGCGAGAAATTCATACCCAAAAAAGCCAACCCAACCTGAAAAAGAAAGTTCCTTGGCCGCTTGGAGAGGATTGGATAATTTTTCGATCCCGCTTGCCGGGTCAGAACTTTTTAATTCGGACAAATCTGAAAAATCAAGGTAGGCAGTATGCCCGCCGGTTGGATCTGCCCGAACCGCTAGATATTCAGGCTTTAAAGCTTGGAGTCGTTCCAGCGGAACGGCTTGAGACAGTTCAATCACGGCAAATAATTAAGTAATTCAGAAAAGCAGGAAATTTGTTCATTTTCTAATTTGGGTTCTCCGTAAAGAAGGGCAGACCATCCGGCCTTTCTGGCACCGAGAAAATCGCGGGAGTGACTATCTCCAAGGTGGAGGATTTCATTTGATTTTCGGTCCATGGTTTGTTCGACTTTTCGAAAAATTTCCAGCTCGGGTTTTTCGCATCCCATTTCACTGGAGATAAATAAATGATCGAAAGCCTGATCGATTTTTAAGTCGGTAAGTACACTGCGAAGGCGGGCATCGTTATTGGAAAGCACCGCCAGTACATAGCCCCGTTCACGCAAGGTGGTCAGTGTTGATTCTGCCTTTTCTGCCAACTTCCAACATTCTCCCTTGGCAAAAAGAT
The DNA here is from genome assembly GCA_018607205.1 of Opitutales bacterium. Taxonomy (GTDB): domain Bacteria; phylum Verrucomicrobiota; class Verrucomicrobiia; order Opitutales; family Seribacteraceae; genus Chordibacter; species Chordibacter forsetii. Next base: position 2,673 of record JABBBW010000165.1, read on the forward strand.
TCCACAATTCTTCAAACAAAGAATCGAGGTTTTTATTCCCAGCAAAAGGGCGAAAGGTTTGGGTAACCACTTGACGCCAAAATTCGATTTCCTCTCCTTCATTTGTCTGTTTACAGGTCTGTAACCTGCCAAAGGTTTTATAAAATTCTCTATCCACTTCTCCATCCGACACTTCGATTCCATGTTCGCGGGCCGTCCGGCCATACACTGCACCAACGGAGGGCCATGGACGAACAAGGGTGCCAGCGGCATCAACGGTGAGTAATCGGATAGACATAGGGTGGTGGATCGTAGAAGGATTTACAAGGATGGTGAGCAACCCGGTAAGGTTGCGCTAATGAACCTATTTGCTTATTACGAGGATGATGGCAAGGAAGAGAGAATTTCCCAAGGGTATAGGTTTTGCACTTTGCTTGATTGGATCGTCTTTTTTAGGACTTGTGTATCCCGACTTTTTGCTCGGGAGGGAATGGGTTGATGTCCAGTTAATCTCGAATTTGGCAACCTGGTGCATCTTTTTTTTTATTGGACGGGCAATCAATCTTACAGGCTTGGTTAATGCCTTAAAGCAACCAAGCATTGTTCTGCTCATACAGAGTTGTATTTTTCTAGTGCCTTGGACTTGTGCATTTGGGCTCATGCAACTTGGCTTTTTGCAACAAGTCCAAGTTGGATGGTTTTTTCTGTTAGTTTTACCTACCACGGTTTCAAGTTGTGTAGTTTACTCCAAACTTGCGGGTGGTAATGGCGAGTTTGCCCTTACACAATCCTTTCTTTCAAACCTTTTAGCACCCCTGCTTATCCCTTTTTTATTTGCACCGTTCATCTCTTCATCGGTGAAATTTGCATGGTCGATCTATCCACAAATATTCATGCTAATTTTGTTACCTCTATTACTAGGAATTGGATCCAGGCATTTTCCTTTTTTATGGACGAAGGAACCCAGGAAGGCGGAAGCTATGGTTCCTCCCTTTTGTATTCTTGTTTTATCCTACTTAGCTTTTGCACGGGGATCCTCAGGTGGAATGTTTCAGTTGTGTTTGAACGAATTGATTATTTCTTTGCTTGTTTGTTGGATCGGAATGTCCGCTCTTGCCTGGTTAGCAGGCAGGTTTATCTCTAAAGAGAGGAGAATTCGGATAAGTACTTACTTTGTAATATCGCAAAAATCCTTGGCAACCGGAATACCCCTGGCTTTTGCAATAATTCCAAGCGATCACGATTCGCTCTTCGCTACCATGATTATTCCCATAACTGCTTATCATTTGTTTCAATTATTAATGGGGTCGCTACTCGTTTCTTGGATGAATTCCTCAAAGGTTAAAGAATAGCTGTAATGGATGGTTCGTTTCTTGCATGGTTTAAGAATTCCTATTTGTATAAGTATTTGGAACAATGAATGATTGTACTGACATAGCTAATGCCTCATCCAAGCTCGTTGAGCTTTTAGGCAATTGTGTCGAATTTGGAGAACAAGCCAGAGAAGATGCATCCTATGACGGGCTTAAGGTTAGCTTCCTTCCTGATGCGGTTATTAGGGTGAAGGAAGCCGAGCAGGTTGGGGATGTCCTGAGGATTGCTAATGAGCATGCAATCCCCGTAACCACAAGAGGTGCGGGATCATCCCTTACGGGTGGTGCGACTCCCATAGCGGGCGGATGGGTGCTCGATCTTTCGAGGTTGAATCATTTGGATATCGACGAGAGTAATCAGCTTGCAAGGTGTGGGCCGGGTGTAGTGGTGGCTGATTTACAAAGCTTGGCTGCGGAAAGTGGCTTGTTTTATCCGCCCGACCCATCCTCTAAGAAATTTTGTACAATTGGGGGGAATATAGCTTGTAATGCTGGTGGTTTACGCTGCGTGAAGTATGGGGTGACCCGGGACTATGTACTGTCTCTGGCAGGATATCTCGCAAGTGGAGAATATGTGGAATGGGGCAGGGCGACTCGTAAGTTTGCGACCGGTTATAATGTCCGCGATTTGTGGATTGGCAGTGAGGGTACCTTAGGTGTGGTAACCGAGGCAACTTTGCGACTTGTGGATCTTCCTTTAAGCACGCGTACCTTTCTTGGAGTTTTTGAAAACGATGAGGTGGCTTTGTCCTCACCAGGAAAACTTCGCAAACTTGGTCTACGACCTTCCATTCTTGAATACCTCGACCGATGGACCATTGATTGCCTGCAAAAATATGTCGGTACGGATGTTTTTCCCGGTATCACTCCCCATCCTATGCTTCTGATCGAACTGGACGGTTCGGAAAGTCAGGTGGATGAGCAGACTAAGGAATTGGAAGGCTGGTTAAAAACGACTGCCCTTGCTCATCGCTCGGCACATTCATTGGAGGAGGCTGAGAAATTGTGGGAAGTTCGTCGCCAGGGATCTTCTTCCATGAAAAAACTGGCCTCTACAAAATTAAATGAAGATGTGGTTGTTCCCTTGGGCAAACAAGTGGAATTAGTTGGGGCAGTTGAAAGGTTACGGGCAGTTTATGGCATCAAAATTGGAGTCTTTGGACACTGTGGAGATGGTAACTTGCATGTTAATTTAATGTACGATGAAGAAAATTCAGAGGAAACCAGTCGTGCGGTATCCGCCCTTAAAGAATTGATGAGCAAAGTCATCGAACTGGGGGGGGCGATTAGTGGGGAACATGGAGTGGGACTGGCCAAGACTCCTTTTGTACGCGAACAATTTAATAATGCAGAGTGGCGGGCAATGCTGGCGATTAAAGAGGCTC
>JABBBW010000149.1 GCA_018607205.1 Opitutales bacterium
GTATAGTCGGACGATCCCCTTTTCATCTTTACGATACTCCAGTCTTTCCGTGCTTACTTCTTCTTCATTGGAACAGCCTCCCAAAAAGAAAACTCCAAAAAGTCCGAGCAGTTTGAATTTTTCCCGTTTGGCAAATTTAAAAAAGTTCACAGTCGATTAATACATTTTCTTTAAATCAGTGGGCAACGGCAAACTTACTCGGTTCGCTCTCTGACTTGCCGGGCAATTTCCATCACATCAAATGCCGGTACGGTTATTACACCTGATGGTCGGCCTCCTTCCTTACGAAAGGCAGTCACCCCAATCCATTTGCCATGGCGGTCAAATACAGGGGTGCCAGGAGTTACATTCTCCACAACCAAGTAGTCCCTGGGTTTATCAATTACTGCATTTACCCAGCCTCGTTGCAAGGTGGACTTTCGATATAGGTTTCGACCAAGTTTACCTAAGGAAACCACTTCATCAAGCGTTTCAACATTCGGGATTTCTAATTCATTGTATTCAACAGCAAGAAACTCCTCGGGTATTGAATCGTTGGAATCAGTTGGTAGGGGACGAATAAAAGCAAGGTCGAGGTCCTCGTCCTTAAGTAAAAAATTTGCCGGAACTTCGGAACCATCCTCCAATAAAATCAGAACTTCGGTGTAATTCACATTTACATTTCCCGGACTTCTCATCCTTGCCAATATCGAATCTGTCGGGTCGACTTGATTTAAGGATAAAACGATCAGTCCGTCCTTGCCAATCACGGTGCCGAGTGCCTCAAGTTTTCTTTCAGATGGGGGGAAGCTCCGGCCTCCGGAACTAACTTCGATGCGTACGGTTACAGATACCCAGGTTACGCTATCGGATTTTTTTTCCAGGAGTTCCTTCCAAATGGAAACCGGCGAAGTTTTTTCATCAGCCCATAAATTACTGGCGGGATTGATTAAAAAAAGGGCTGCCAAAAATAGCCCGGTATTAAAGAATTTCATAAGGCTTCCCACTCTGGTTGCAGTTCGATAAAGAGGGTGTGGATTCCCCGTTTTACAAAGAAAACAACCTGCTCAGGCTGTTTTTTGATCAAGTTGGTCATTAGGCGTTTAATCTCATCGATTTGATTGACTGAATGATGGTCAATTTTAAGGAGCAGGTCGCCCTGGCGTAACCCGGCCAATGCGGCCCATCCGGCAGACTCTACATTTTCAACTAAGAGGCCGTTTTCCTCTGCATTAATTCTCAGAAATACTCGATCAGCAAAGGATAATTCACGCACCGTAAATTCGAGATTATTCTCCTCGTATTCCGGCATTTCATTTCCGGGTTTTGGACGTTTGTCCAAAGTTGCATTGACCTCCATAATTCTACCTCCTCTCCAGACCTCTACTAAAATAGTGGAATCAATCCGATATTGTTTGATCATATTGCCAAACACTTCCACATCCTCCGGTCGATAAGCTTGTATGAGTTGACCGTCGATTCGGAAGAGTAAATCACCGGGGAGTAACCCCGCGCGTTCGGCTGGGGTATTTGGAAAGACTTGGGATAAGCGGACCCCCCGGTTGCTGGTTTCCAGGCCCAAAGCCTCAGCCAGTTCATGGGTAAGTACCTGAGTGCTCACACCTAACCAAGGTTTCCACGCCTCAAGGGGTCGCTTTTCCTCAGCTTCTGGTCCAATTTTGATCACGGTTAAATAACTCGCCAAGTTTCTTTCGAACCTTACCAAAACGGGGACGGGTTCGGTTTTTCCTTCGGTTAATTCCCGGGAGATTGTATGCAGGTCTTCGATTTTGGTCAGGGTTTGACCGTTTACTTCGACCAATACATCATTCTGTACCAGCCTTGGCTTTGCACTAAACGAAGGTCCGCCTTGGGCGACTGAGTGTACTTGTATTCCAAATTTTCCTTCCCTACGAGCTTCCAACGATGATAGGAGGGTAAAGTCTCTCAGAGTCAGTCCCCAACTTTTTAGTTCTTCTTCTGGCTGATAGGCGGGTTCACGTTTTGCTGTGATTAACTCCCAGTTAATGGACTGCTGATCGCGAACTCCCTTGACCTCAACTTTTTTTCCCGGCGGAATGGATGAAATCATTTGATGAAATGGAGGAAGGTCCTCAGGGATCTGTGCCTGTACAGTTTGCTGAGCAAAGGTGGTAATAAGATCTCCAGCCAAAAAACCGGCAGTTTGCGCAGGGGAACCATCAATGATTCCCGAAACTAAAATCCCGGGTTTTCCTTTTTTGAGGGAAGGTTGGCATTCCAATCCCGTCCATGACCTTTCAATAAAGCCTCGGGTAGCAAGCTCTTGGGAAACCTTTTGGGCGAGATTGGATGGAATGGCACCGCCTAGGCTCGCAATGGCAACTTCATTAATCCCAATGATTTCGCCCGCAGAATTCACGAGGGGTCCTCCGCTGTTTCCCGGGAATATGACCGCATCATGACCGAGCCAGCGGACCAACTCTCCCACATTTTCGCCATCCAGCCGAAACGATCCTCTCCGGTTTGAGATTAAGGCAAGGTTGGAAACAATTCCTCGGGTTACCGATTGAGATAATCCTGCCGGACTTCCCATCGCAAAGCAGGCATCGCCCACCTTTACCAGATCTGAATTCCCAAAGACGGCACTTTCAACCGGTGGGGAGTTCGGGGGTCTTTCTTCTAATCTCAGGCGGAGGACGGCCAGATCAGTAAGGGCGTCGGCACCTAGTAAATCAGCCCCGACTTCTTCGCCATCATGAAATCGGCAAGTCAGCCTGGTTGCTTTTCCAGCCACATGGTGATTGGTCACAACCAATCCAGATGAGTCGATAATTACTCCGCTACCGGTGGATCCCGATTTTAACATCCTTCCGTTGGACCCTCTTTCCGAAACCACTTCGATTCGGACAATTGCCCGGTACACCGAATTTACCCGGTCATTAATTTCTTTGATTTGTTTTCCCACTAAAGGATAGAATCCTGGTAAACAGAGAAACGATAAAAGGAATAGTTTAAACGGTTTTGGCATACCTTTAATGCGATACCAGTTTGAGAAATAGTTGAGTTATTTGCAAATACACAAGAAAGAGGTTCTTGCCCTCCGACCCAACTAAAGGCAAGAATCAAAGGCGTAATAATGTAGTGAACGAAGTAACAAAGAGAACCCATTTTTTTTCCCGGGGGCAGTCCCAATTGCTCGCCTTTACCCTCTGTTCGGGTTGTTTATTCGTTCTCCTTCTTTTAATCGGGTGGGTTGTAAAATCATTGGGCATTTTTTTGGATCACTTTGCCACGGTGCTTTGGCCACTTGCAATTGCATCAATTCTAGCCATTTTACTTCGGCCGCTCGTCCGTAAAATTGAAGAGGGGGTTGGGCTGAGTCGCAGGTATTCAATTATCTCTTTGTACCTTATTGTTTTGTCCGTTGTTTTTTTAATTCTTTGGGGAGTGGGTGGCGAAGTAGTCCGGCAATCCCGTGACCTTATGGGCTCTTCAGTGGATTGGCCGGAAAGAATTGAAGCGCGGGTTCGACAATCAGTCAGTCCGGAAACTTGGTCGGTGGTTTCAGAAAAATTTGGCCAGTTTAAACGGGACTGGAAAGAATCACTCCAAGCTCTGGGAACCCAGAATCCTGAATTAACCCAAAAGTCTGCCCAAGCCTTGCAAGATGCTTGGTCAGGTATTCGTTCATTTTTTTCGTATTTTGCATGCCTGGCAATAGCACCCATTTACTTGTTTTATTTTTTGGATTCCCGGCGGGATCATTTGGCTGATCTTGCCGGTCAGTTAAGTTTTTTTGGTGCCAATACACGTAAGGACTTGGTTTATTTAATCAGGCAATTTAAAGATATATTGGAAGCATTTTTTCGCGGACAATTACTGATTGGTGCAATGATGGGAATTGGCTATGCCATTGGCTTTAGTCTGTCTGGTCTTAAATTCGGCATTGCCCTGGGTATTTTCTTCGGAATTTTAAATATTGTTCCTTTTCTAGGATCGATTATCGGATGTTTGACTGCCTTGCTAGTGGCTTATTTACAACCAGGTGGAATTTTGGAAAGCGGAGAATGGAGCGTTCTTTGGGGCTGTGGCATTACTTTTTTAGTGGTGCAAATCCTCGAAAGTTATTGGCTTAGTCCAAAAGTGATGGGAGATCGAACCGGACTGCATCCGGTTGTTATTATTGCCTCGGTTTTCTTTTGGGGTTCTGCATTTGGAGGGGTACTGGGAATGATTTTAGGAATTCCACTAACCGCTTTCCTCATCGTTCTTTGGCGCTTGCTCAGGCAAAAATATTTGCCCGCCTCAAATTCTGTCTCTTAGTTCTTAAAAACTGTTTATATAGCAGGGAGATTTTCGCTTGTGCGCAAGATTGCCTTGAAACAGCCTTAACCTTTCGAAATGTAAGTATAACGCTACCTCTTCATTACCCTTGGCTAACAAAGACAAAGATTTTGTGCATTTGCACGTCCATTCGGACTACAGCTTGCTTGATGGTTGTTGCCGGATGGATCGATTGATGGACCGAGCGGTGGAGTTGGGAATGTCTGCCATGGCCCTTACTGATCACGGAAACCTCTTCGGTGCGATATCCTTTGTTAAGCAGGCGGAAAAGCGCGGAATTAAACCAATTATTGGTTGTGAAGGGTACATTGTAACTGATCATAAAAACGACGAGCGGCCAGGGCGGGAAAATCACAAATCTTACCACCTCGGTCTTTTAGCGAAGAATTTTGAAGGATATCAAAATCTCTGCAAAGTGGTGTCCGATGCTCATGTAGATGGTTTTTATTATCGTCCCCGAACCGATTTGGAGAAATTAGCCGAGCATGCCAAGGGCCTGATCGGATTTACCGGTTGTATGCAGGGTTGGATCCCTCAACTCATTCTTCGTGGTCAGGAAGAAGAGGCCGAACAGGCACTTGGTCAGATGGTCGATATCTTCGGTAAGGAAAATTATTTTGTCGAACTTCATAACCATGGAATTGAGGAGCAGGCACAATTGGTTCCCCCGTTAATCAAACTTGCGAAAAAATTTGGCCTTAAAACGATTGCCTCCAACGATGTACATTACGTCAAAGGCGAGGACTGGGCTCCTCACGACGCTTTGCTTTGTATTCAAACCGGTTCAAAATTGGACGATGTTAACCGGATGCGCTACGAGGCTCGCGAATTTTATTTAAAATCGCGCGAGGAGATGGAGGACCTCTTTCGCGAGGTGCCCGAATCCATTGTAAACACCTTTGCCGTGGCCGAAATGTGCGAGGTTAAATTACCATTTGGAGAGAACAATTATCCCGTGTTTACAATGCCTCCGGAAATTAAAACCGAGGTTTCAGATAATATCGAATACCTAAGAAAACTTTGCATAGAAGGCCTCCATCAAAGATATGAGGTTACTTACGAAGAGGCTTCCGAACGGGCTGAAGAGGA
>JABBBW010000018.1 GCA_018607205.1 Opitutales bacterium
TTGTGCCCACTATTCTAAAAGCCTGCGGCATAAAACCGGATGAGAGGATGAGCGGTATTGATCTTTTAAATCCCACGGCAGTCAAAAAAAGAAAGTCCATCTTCCTCGAAAATTTCACCCATAATATGCTCGATGTTAACCGCCCGGAAACCGCTCTCCGTGCACGATCAATAGTAGAGCAAAACTGGAAACTGACTCGATGGACGGAACCTCACGAAAAGCTCAAATCCATGGGCTGGCAAATTGGAATACCTCAGGAAAAAGTGGAACTCTTTGATCTCACGAAAGATCCATTAGAGAGTACTAATGTGTCTACCCTCCATCCTAAGAAAGTAGAAGAGCTGACCAAACAAATTAACTCCTGGTGGAACCTCCAAGTTGTAGGAAAAAAGTAGTTACTTCTTTTTCTGCAAAGACTTGGTGTTTGGACCCACGATTTCCACAAAGTTACCGTCCGGGTCCTTGAGCATCAACAAACACAAATCCTGTGGGAAACCCTTGGGCAGAATCTGTGGGCTCTTGGCATAAGCCTCGCAACCATGCTTCTTGGCATTGGCCATGACTAGATCCACATCCTCCACAAATATGGTAAGGTAAGAAAACCCGGCAACGGTATGGATGTATGGTTGATCAATGTTGCGGGCAGGCTTTTTGGAATCCACCTGCATCACTTTCAACTTGGTCGCTGACTCCTCTTCCCCCAGTACCAAAACATGGACATTGAGGCTGGACCCATCGGTCAGTCCGACTGCCTTGGGGAACTTGCCCTTCACTTCAAACCCGGGTACTTCCTGAAAGCCGATTACATCTTTATAAAAGGCTATGGACTTTTTCGCATCGGTCACTACGACTCCTAAGTCGATGGTTTGGCGTGAGAAGTTAGACTTTGCCCAGACCGAGGAGCAAGCAACTAGCATGAGCGAGGATAAAAGAATTTTGAATTTCTGTATATTCATGTTTGTTAGATTGCTATGCTGAATCAAATCAATCAATGGCGAAGTAATATCCGAGGGTTAAATTCCTAGATTTAGCCCGATCCAAAACTCCCATATAACCCTAACTGGAAGGCTTTAAATGATCAGCACTCAATCGCCTTAATATCGTAAGGCAACCGATATTTTACGCAATATTTGGCAGTATAGGATTGAAATAACTAGATTAAAATAATGATTTGTACCTTAACCCGAATTAATTCCTTTTTCAGCTCAGACGAAACCATTGCCCTAATTTTTCACATGCTATTACCACAATACTTAATTAGCTTTGTTGTACTTTTTCAGATAAGCTTACCCCTGCTCTCTCATGCGACAGAAGAGGTTGAATCTGTGTCTACAGAAAGCCCTGCCCTCCTCTTTTACGGGAACTCTATGATCGAGCGTCTTCTCGAATATGGGGGCATGGAAGCACGCCTGCAAATTGCCACATCCGGGAAGGGCCTAAAAATTAGGAGCCTAGCCTGGACCGGAGATGAAGTGGGTAACCGCCTACGACTTGAGGGATACCCAAAGCACATGAAAAACCTAATCAAGCAGTGGCCCTCCAATGTGCTCGTTCTGGGATATGGCATGAACGAAGCCTTTCATGGAGCCGAGGGACTGCCTCAATTTAAGCGTGATTACCAAAGCCACATCCAACAACTCGCAAAAGCCCACCCAAAGGCAAAGTTTGTGCTCTTGTCTCCCACTGCTGCCCAGCACCCCGTTTCCGACCTCAATGAGAACCTAAAACTTTACCGCAACGCTATCTCCAAACTGGCCCAAAAAAACCAGGCTTTCTTTATCGATCTCTTCTCCCCCACCCTCAATTCGAGCAGTCGGTTAACTGAAAACGGCATTCATTTAAACGAGTTGGGAAACAAGCAAACTGGCTCCATCATTGCCCAGGAACTGCTTGGGTATTTAGGTGTAAAAAATTCAAAACCCGCTTCCGAAGATCACATCCACGAGGTTCGCCAGGCTGCCTCGGCCAAACATAACCGGGTAGCCGAAGTGGTACGCCCGAAGAACGCGGTAGTCTATTTTGGGGTAAGGGCAAGGCCTTATGAATATGCCGGGGAAATACCCAGGTATCATAAAATGATCGAACTCACCGAGGAGATCGTGCACCGAATGGCAGCTGAACCGAAATTAAAATTCGCTAATTTGGAAAGACCTTCACTTGATCCGATGCCACCTGGAAAAGGGCACGATGATGGTAAGCGTACAGGTATCATTAAACCGCCTACGGATGCCATGGCTGAATTTACCGTGGCCGATGGTTATGCCGTTAATCTATTTGCTTCCGAGGAGCAATTCCCAGAATTACGTAACCCCGTACAAATGGCTTTTGATGCCAAAGGGAGGTTATGGGTGGTAACGATGCCATCCTTTCCGCATACAGTTCCTGGTCTCTCTCCAGAAGATAAGTTAATCATCCTCGAAGACACGGATAGGGACGGCAAAGCCGATAAGTGCACAACTTTTGCGGAAAACCTCGATGCACTGGACGGGATCGCCTTTCATCATCAGGGAGTGATTGTATCGGAACAACCACGCCTGCTGTTAATGCGGGATGAAGATGGGGACGACCGTGCGGACTGGCAGCACGAGCTCCTTCGGGGAATTGATGTAACTGACTCCCACCATGGCGGGATGATCGCAACTGATCCTCATGGAGATATTTTGTTTTGTGACGGAGTCTTTCACCGCTCCCAACTGGAAACCCCCTTTGGAGTCCACCGTGGAATAGACTCAACTACCTACCGCCTAGATCCCGCTACAGGAAGAATCAATACAGAGTGGCAGCATACAACACCCAACCCCTGGAATATCACCTTTGATCGATGGGGAAATACTTTTCAAATGTATGGAGATGGCGATGTCTATGATGGCACTTCCTTGATCTGGACTCCGTTGGGAGGATACATGCCCTATGCCTATGCTCGAATCACTAGCTATGGCAAAGGTTGCGGAACCTCATCTATTTCTAGCACAAACTTCCCAGACGAATACCAGAATGGCATCGCCTCTGCCTCACTGCTTGGTCGATATGCGGTTAATCTTACTATTCTTAACACCGACCGTGGCATGTTTAAGCAAAAGAGTTACCAAACAATTTTAAGCTCACCCAATGCTGCCTTCCGACCAGCTGATCTCGAGTTTGGAATGGATGGGGCACTCTATATTTCTGACTTTTCCAGTCCAATCATTGGACATGCCCAGCACCCGATGAGAGATCCTCACTGGGATCATGATTATGGACGTATCTGGCGGGTCGTACATACCGGTAAGCCCATCGTTAAAGAGTGGCCAAAAATAGAAGGTGCGACTCTAAACGATTTATGCAAACTCTTGGTACACCCGCAAAATCTTATCCGCCACCATACCCGGATTGAACTGAGGAAACATGGCAAGAAGGCCATTTCGGCTATTGATCAATGGATCAAAGCATTTGATCCCAAAGCGGATAATTTCGAACAGGCTATGCTCGAAAGCATTTTTGTATGCGAAGGACTGGGGCAGGCACGTTCCGACTTGATTGAACAACTAGCTAAATCTAAGTCCTACCTTTTTCGCGGAGCAGCAGTTCGCACCCTACGCTTTCAGGCAGACCGAATCAGTAACACAAAAGAGATGCTCACTACCTTTGCCAAAGATGCACACCCACGCGTGCTCATGGAAGTAATTAATGCGGTGGCTCACTTGCGCCCGCACATGCCTGAAGTTGAGAGTTCTATAACGGGCATCAATACAAAAAATCCAGATGTAAAAAACTCGCTTACCTATCTGGATTTAGGTACGGAACCGTTGAAGGGCAGTAGTGTGCCAGTACTGGAGGTTTCTAAAAGCTCACAACTAACTCAATGGATTGGATACGAGGATAAAAACAAAACCAATCCAGTTGAATATCAGATTGGTAAATCAAAGTTACCCGGTACTGGATTCTTTCGTTCCTTTATTTATTCAGATAAGGCCCAATCCGCTACCATCGGGGTCAACCACAAGAACTTGGAAGTATACCTGAATGGCATATTAAAATTTAGCCAGAACTCACTTTGGAGTGGAGATCAGCAAATCAATGTGGAATTACGCAGCGGTTTAAATGTCTTTGAGTTCGTTTTCCTCAAAGGTAGGAGGGCAGCTAGATTCATGCCTGCTGTCTATGTCTATGACCCCTTGGGCAACCCTTTGCCTGATGCACAATATTTAACAAACCTAGATCAATTAAGAAAAGCCGATAAAGAACACCAACAGGAAATGGCCAAGGCAGGTAACATCCTCCGGGTTCAGGCGGCTCCCGAACTTCAGTTTGCTCCCAAAAGATTGCAAGTTCAGGCAGGCACCAAAGTAACACTTATTTTTTCTAATCCGGATGTCATGCTCCACAACTGGTTGCTAGGGAAACCAGGCAGTGCCGAGGAAATTGGAGAATTTGCGGATAAAATGGCCTCCACCGCGGATGGCTTTCAAAAGGGCTACATTCCCGAAAGTGACAAAATCCTGGTATCTTCCAAGCTGTTATCCCCCAATAAATCCCAAGAAATCGAATTTGAGGCACCGGATCAGCCAGGTGACTATCCCTACCTCTGCACCTTCCCCGGGCACTGGCGAATGATGCAGGGGATTCTTACGGTGAAAGCGGCTCCGTGAAATATCACCTCTGTTTATTCTTTGTGACTGCCTGGTTTTGCTTTGGTGAAACCAAGTGCGAGTTCTTCTCCTTATTTGATGGCAAAACCCTCAAAGGCTGGAGGGCATCTCCTGGCGGAAAGTGGGAAGTAAAAGATGGAGTATTATTAGGAACCAGCCAGAAAGTGGACAAACGGCATGGCATCCTGTTTTCCGAGAAAGAATATTCCGATTTCATTCTTCGGGCAAAGTTCCGAATATTACAGGGAAACAGTGGATTTTACTTCCGTGCCGAGAACCGTAATACCCCAATCAGAGCCTATGGATTTCAGGCGGAAATCGACCGCACTCAGAATACTGGTGGTTTGTATGAAACAGGGGGACGGGCATGGGTTGCCAGGCCTGATCAGCAAGTAATTAAGGAACGAAAATATCTACCAGGAGAATGGTCAGATCTGGAAATTCATGCAGGCGGCAAAAATGTATCCGTTCTTATCAATGGTATTCTGAGCACAGAATTAAAAAAAGACCCTGGTCGGACCAAGGGTTTTTTTGGCCTGCAACTCCACGGTGGGCAGGATATGCATGTGGAGTACAAAGACATCCGTCTGAAAAACCTTTACAAATAAAAGGCTCTCAAAATTTTAATCCGCATTCCGGCAAAATAAACTCGTGCTTCCATCGAAAACCTATGGGTAAACTAGTCTTTACTATTGCCTGAACAATTTTCTTTGAATGTGGTTGAATCCTTCATGCAGATCATACTCGCTCTATTAT
>JABBBW010000171.1 GCA_018607205.1 Opitutales bacterium
CAGTCTCCGAAGCTAAATTATAAAGCATATCTTCGGGCAATGAGTCATCCCCCAATTCATTCATACCCAAGAGGGCTGAGACTGCATCCGAACTTCCTCCGCCCAAGCCCGACATAGGGGGAATTTTTTTCTTTAATGAAATCTCAACTCCCCAACTTTCTCCACTTTGCTGAAACCACTTATCTACGGCTTGGGAGATTAAGTTGTCTGAAGTTTCTAAATCCTCAAACCCTGGACAGCATAATTTTACTCCTCCATTCTTATCCCTTCGTTTCATCTCCAAGGTATCGCCAACTGAAACTTTTGCCAAAACGGTGCAAAGATCATGGTAACAATCTTCTCTCCTCCCAGTAACTGCGAGGAACAAGTTAACCTTCGCGGGAGCAAAAAGCTCAACCGTACTTTTGGACCTATTCTTGATTCGTTCGATCATAACTTTTTTTATGCTAAAGAGGCAAAGATCGAGGAGCGATACAAGAATTGAATTGGCTCAAACCTATGACCAAGCATGATGAATACAAGAACATGAGTGCATCAACACCCGAAATTATTCTCGCTCTCGATTTAGAAGATCGTGAGCAAATTCATCAAGTCCTCGAAAAAACCGGCGATCGTTTAAGTTGGGTAAAAGTCGGGTTGCAAAGTTATTTGCGGGACGGCCCTTCTCTCGTACGGGAACTAGCGAGTTCAGGAAAGAAAGTTTTTCTCGATCTTAAACTTCATGACATTCCCAACACTATGACCAAGGCCCTTGAAAGTTTGGTTGATCTTCCGGTTGGACTCATCACATTGCATGCATGTGCCGGCCCAGAAGCCTTGGAGCGATGTGCAGAATTCGCCAACAAACACATGCCTAATGTTACTCTGTTAGGAGTAACCGTGCTAACTTCCACAAATCAAGAGGGTTTAAGTGCCATTGGAGTAAATAACCCTGTAGATGAACAAGTCCTTCGCCTCGCTTCTTTGGCAGTAAATCAGGGAATTGGAGGAATCGTCTGTTCGCCCTTGGAACTGCCATTACTAAGAAAATCATTGCCTGCTTCAACTGCACTGGTAACCCCAGGCATCCGACCACTCAATTCCGCGATCGGTGATCAAAAGAGAATCATGACACCAGGACAAGCCAAGCAAGCAGGAGCTAACTTTTTGGTTATTGGCCGGCCCATTCTTGCGGCAGTCAATCCACGCGATGCCCTTGATTCAATCCTCCAAGAATTGGATTCCACAAATCTATGATCGGAGCCATTCTTCTTGCCGCAGGTAGCGGATCCCGAATGCAGGGAGAAATTGAAGATAAGTTACTCTATCCAATCGGTAGCAGTAATGCCTTCTCCCTTTGCTGCCGTTCATTCCTACAAGTCAGAGAGATCGACTACCTCGTCATTACATACAGGACGGCTACTCAACTCCTGAGCCTACAGGATTCATGGGATAAACTTAATGCAACTTTAGAAAAGTCTAATGAGAAACATGTACTTTGGATTCAAGGAGGAAAGGAAAGACAGGACTCCGTATACGCTGGATTGCTCGCATTTCCAGATGAAATAACTCATGTCTTAGTTCATGACTGTGCCCGTCCCTTCATCCGCACTCAAACCATTTTGGATTGCGTCCATGAAGTCGCTTCTGATCGGGCAATAACCGTGGCCCGCCCCTTAAAAGATACCTTGCGCCTGCGTACCGAAAATTTTGCACACCCACTGAATCCAGGAGCCACAAAAACCTTAAACCGTTCTAATCATTGGCTTATGGAAACCCCGCAGGGCGCTCCTAAGTCCTGGTTGGTTAAAGGATTGGAAACGGCAAAAAATGAAAACATTGTCCTGACTGATGATATGGCAGCGGTGGAATTGCTCGGACATCCAATCGGCTTACTCGAACCGAACTACCCAAACCCAAAAATCACCACTCCAGATGATTTTGCCTACGCACAATTCCTTTTCCAATCATGAATTCTCCAACCATTCGTACCGGCCACGGCTTTGACCTCCATCAATTGGTCGAGGGTAGAAAACTAATTCTTGGAGGCGTGGAAATCCCCCACCCGCTCGGACTTCTTGGTCATTCAGATGCAGATTGCTTAATTCATGCCCTTGCCGACTCAATCCTTGGCGGCTTAGCTCTGCCGGATATTGGCCACCATTTTCCTGATGACGACCCCGCCAACAAAAACCTGGACTCTTCCATTATTCTACAAAAAGTGGTTAGCCTATGTCATGAAAACGGCTTTAATGTTGGCAATGTCGACCTTACGATAATTGCTCAACGCCCCAAATTAGCTCCACACTTAGCGGAGATGAGAAAAAATTTATCCGGATTACTCCAAATTCAAGAAGACTGTATTGGAATCAAAGCAACTACTCACGAAGGTATTGGATCCTTGGGAAGGGAAGAAGGTATTGCTGCCCATGCAGTATGCCTACTTTTTAAAACCTAAAATATATTGTCGCTGGGCATTTGCCCAAGCCACACAATCAAGTAGTAGCAAATAGGTCAGAGAAGAAACGTTCGATTTCCACCTGAGCATTTTCCGGACTGTCCGATGCATGAGCCACATTGCGCATACGATCAGTGCCTAAGTCCCCACGAATGGTACCTTTTGGTGCGGTGGTGGAGTCGGTTGGACCCAAGAGGTCGCGAACTCCTTGAACCACATTTTCTCCTTCTAAAATCATAGCCAAAACAGGACTGGAACTCATAAAAGCTGCAATTTCAGGAAAGAAAGGCAAGTCGGCAACATGAGCGTAGTGCTCAGCTAGCAGAGCATCATCTAATTGTACCATACGGGTAGCAATGATGCCGTAGTTCTTTTCTTCGAAGCGTGAGATGACTTGTCCGGCAACTTGTTTTTCCAAGCAGTCGGGTTTAAGGAGTATTAGTGTTCTTTCCATTTGGGATAAAAGAAAAATATTATGCAAAAAAATTGAATCGATGCGAGTCTATACCGATTTCATTTCAAACCGGCAAATTAGAATTTAATCAGGAATCTGAATCTTTATCATCATCTGAGGAAGAAACGCTAACTTTTTTCTTTCCTTTCTTTGCCTGCTCAAACCTCAGCCCAATCTTTTCATCCTCATGAAGGAGGACTTGGATAGGAACAGATTTTCGGATATCTCCAGCAAGAAGTGCCTCAGCCAGATTGTCTTCCAAATATCTTTCCACAGCACGGCGTAAAGGACGGGCGCCCAATTTTTTATCATACCCGTGCTCGATTAGAAAATCCTTAGCTTCCTTCGAAACATCCAGTTTTAACTTACGCTCTTTTAAACGATCAGATACTTTTTCGAGTTCCAACTCTACAATCGCGGTCATGTGCTCCTTGAACAACTGACGGAATATCACAATCTCAGTCAATCGATTGAGGAATTCTGGCTTAAATATTTTTTTCGCTTCTTCCAAAATCTTCTCTTTAATTTTGTCGAAGTCCTGCTCGGCATTGCTGACCGAAAAACCAAGCGAGGTATTCCGCTGGAGAATTTCTGCACCAACATTGGAAGTCATGATCAGAATAGTATTCCGAAAATCTACCTTTCTACCCAAACTGTCCGTTAATCGACCGTCCTCTAAGATTTGCAGAAGAATCTGAGCGACATCGGGGTGAGCTTTTTCAATTTCGTCAAACAAGATAACCGAATATGGTCTGCGACGTATTGCCTCCGTAAGTTGTCCACCCTCGTCATGCCCAACATATCCAGGGGGTGATCCGATCATGCGGGAAACCGCATGTTTTTCCATGTATTCGGACATATCCACCTGAATAAGTGATTCTTGGTCTCCAAAAATCCGCTCCGACAAAACTTTGGCTAAGTGAGTTTTACCAACTCCAGTGGGTCCCAGAAACATAAAGGATCCGATCGGACGCTTTGGATCTTTAAGATCAGCACGTGAGCGGCGTAGAGCTTTGGCAACCACTTGGGTGGCAAAATCTTGCCCAACTACCTGTTCGCGTAATTCCTCTTCAAGCTGGAGCAGTTTCTTGCTCTCCTTGGACTCCATACGATTGAGGGGTATCCCGGTCCAATCAGCAACCACTTGAAGAATATCATCTTCATTAACGTCGGCTCGATTTTGCTCACGATTTTTCTTCCAACTTTCAAGCACACGTTCGCGCTTGGCTCGGAGTTTTTTTTCTTTGTCACGAGCTTCGGCTGCTTCTTCAAAGTTTTGATCGGAAATTGCACTCTCCTTAGAAGCACAAATTTCTTTAATTTCGTCGGATAAATCCTCAATTTCCTGTGGACGCTGCATCGATTCCATGCGGGAAAGGGCACCAGCTTCATCTATTGCATCGATGGCTTTATCAGGCAGGAATTTGCCTGTGACATAGCGATCAGTCAATTTGGCGGCAGCCTCCAAAGACTTATCGGTATAATTGACATTGTGATGGTCTTCGTACTTAGAGCGAATTCCCTGTAAGATTTTGACAGTATCTTCAATCGAAGGTGCCTCCACCTTGACCGATTGAAACCTACGATCCAAAGCAGAATCTTTCTCTATGTATTTTCGATGCTCCGCTAGAGTAGTTGCACCAATGCACTGCAATTCACCACGGCTAAGTGCAGGCTTGAAAATATTGGAGGCATCCATCGCTCCTTCGGCAGCACCCGCACCCACAATGGTGTGCAATTCATCAATAAAGATAATAATGTTTTTAACTTTGCGCAATTCGTCCATCACGGCCTTGATTCGCTCCTCGAACTGACCGCGATATTTTGTCCCGGCAACCATAAGTGCGAGATCTAAGGTTACGACTTTTTTATCGATTAAATTTTCAGGCACTAATCCGCCAGCTATTTGCTGAGCCAAACCTTCTACGATTGCAGTCTTGCCTACCCCGGCTTCACCAATAAGTACGGGATTATTCTTCGTCCTCCGGCAAAGTACCTGAGTAACCCGACGAATTTCCGCAGATCTTCCAACCACTGGGTCTAAATCACCTTTTTTTGCCAATTCAGTAAGGTCCCGCCCAAAAGCCTTCAGGGCAGGAGTCTTTACATCTTTACCCTTTTCTTCAGGTTCATCTGCGTCACCACCAACAACGGAGGATTCTTTCTCCTCACTGGATGCAAAATTTGGATCAAGTTCCGAGAGAATTTCGTTTCGGCAACGGTCTACATCGACATCTAAAGACTTAAGAACCCGAGCGGCTACACCCTCTCCTTCCCGGAGCAACCCAAGTAAGATATGCTCGGTGCCAACATAGCTATGATTGAGTGACTTCGCCTCCTTACCAGCAAGAGCAAGTACTTTTTTAACCCGTGGAGTGTAAGGAATGTTTCCAGATGGCTTGGCTTCAGGTCCCAAACCCACCTGCTCATCGACTGCTTGCCTTACTGTATCGAGATCCAATCCCATTTTC
>JABBBW010000132.1 GCA_018607205.1 Opitutales bacterium
GGAACCTCGAACCAGACTCCCAGAACCTTGCACATTATTGGAAGCTGGATGAAAACCTGAGTGGTGGTTCAGCTAATGAGATCAATGCAAGTGCGATTTTTTCTGCTACGCAGAGCCTTTCAGAAGATAGTTTTGAAAATTGGGGCTTACTTGGTAACGGAGTGGAAGTAAATGCAACCAATTTATTGTTTTCGAACAGAGTGTTGGACGAAAACTTTACTCTTTCGATGTGGGTCAAGCCCTCCGGTGATTTTGATATAAATTTTTCAGGCTCTACCAATGGTCTGAGTTACATACATTCCTCGGACCCTCGTACTTATGAGCTAGTTAAATCTGGAGAACAGTTGAATCCAAAAATCAATAATTATTGGACTCACATAGGAATTGTTAAAGAAGGGGACCAAGCCATGCTCTTTATTGACGGCAGGGCAAGTTCAAGCACCTACACTCTAATTGCTAATGACCTTAATATTTCTGCATCGGACTCATTGCTTGTGGATGAAGTGCGAATTTATGGAGTGCCTTTGAGTGATGCAGAAGTAAGGTATCTCTCAGGTCGTTCCTACTTAGATATTTCCGGGAACAAATACCATGCAACTCCAATGGGAAGTACAGATTTTTTACCAATTAGTCCGGAAACTGTGGTCGCTGGGGATGATAAGGTTCCGGAATTTACGCCTTATCCAAATTCTCCTAATGGCACGGGGAGACTGGGAGATTCCTTTACTAGTGAACTCAATGGACTTTCATTAAATTTTGATGGAGCTGAAGATCACCTGGATTTGTCTACTCATGCATTAGAATTTGGCTTAGCGGAAGGAACTTTTTCTTTGTGGGTAAAGACATCCTCATCTAAATCACCCAATCCTTTATTTTGGAGTTCAAGCCCTCCTGTTATTGATGTTTTTACAGATGCTGAAACCAATCAAACTGAAATCACTATAACGCCGGGTAGTTTCTTTGCTCTAGAGTTGTCCAATGGTTTGCCGAGGCTTGCAGGTTTGGGTGCAAATAATCCGGGTAATCGAGTAAATGATGGCGAATGGCATCATATTGCAGCCTCGTTTCCCGGTAGCCAGATTTGGATAGACGGAGAAAATATTCAGGTCAGTCCTTATGATTTGGCGGACTCACTTTATGACGGTTTTGATAATCTCTTTGCTTTCTCAGCTGACGCCAAGACGCTTAATATCGGAAAAGCGATGGATCGAACCGTTCGAGATACTGAAATATTTTTTAACGGTCGGATTGACGATTTTATTGTGTACGACAAAATTTTAACCAATGAGGAAGTTCAATACCTGTTTGAATTACGCCGCGGGCGTGAACAAGTCCCAAGGTTAGAGGCCGTGGTAGATGCAGTTGGTACGGTAAAAATAAATGAAACAGGTGCTGGATATCGTGAGAATCCAGAATTTGTGTTTTGGTATGGTTCGGAAGAAAACAAAACGGACTTACCAAGTTTTCCGAATCTGACTGGCTTGGAGGGGAATTTCACAGAATCGAATGGTACACATGGTCAGCTGGCTTATGTCGTGGACGAAGATGCGGTTTACAATTTCCACCAAGGCACAAATTCAACCAAACGCAGTGGCTACATCTGGCGAGACGGTTCTGACAATGGATGGCGAAGATTAATCGATGCAGAGGGTATAGGAGAATTTGAGAGTGCTTCGGTTGGAGAGATTGTATGGGTTAAAAAAATGGATACGGTAACCACACTACCCATGCCAGATGGTCGTATGGTAGATCGATTATATGTGGACTACATTACCATGAACCAAAATAGGTCCACACCGCTTGAATTAAACGCCTCTTTTCCTTGGCCTCATCCATATCATCAACCTCAAGGGCTTTTTGGGTTTGATGAAGCAATTGTTTTTTCGGTATCTGATCCAACACTGCACAATCCATTGGCTATTGAAAGCCCAACTGCTGAAGCCTTCGCTTTTTATTTTCTTGATCCTGATATTAACGAAACGGTTAGTATTGTAGATGGAGGACATGGTATTACCAGCATACCTTTTGATCAGGTACGAATAAATGGATCGGGATATCAACCGGCTACAGCAAATCAAAAAGAAGAGGAACATTTGGGGCATGCAGATATTGATACTTGGTTTGGTCACCCCACACTAAAAGATACACCTTTGAGTCAATATTTTGGTGTGTACGATTGGAACGGTAGTGAGGATGTAAATATTTCGCTGATTGATTTCAACCGTACCTTTTCATCTGTTTCTGTAAATAATCCTGGGTATGGTTACAGCATGCCAGTCGA
The DNA here is from genome assembly GCA_018607205.1 of Opitutales bacterium. Classification (GTDB taxonomy): domain Bacteria; phylum Verrucomicrobiota; class Verrucomicrobiia; order Opitutales; family Seribacteraceae; genus Chordibacter; species Chordibacter forsetii. The sequence goes on from JABBBW010000132.1 coordinate 2,282, forward strand.
ACTTAAAGTAATTGGTGGGTTTCCTCAGCAAACCAATGCAATTTTGAATTTGCAGGAATACAACCAATCAGTGCCTTATTTAATTAGTGAAGCCATTTTGGAGGTTAATGAGATAAACCCTGAAACTGGTGCAATCATTGACGTCCGCATAATCTCCGGTGGTTCGGGCTATGTAAATTATCAAAATACAGACCCTCAGGAATATCCCTTTACTATATATCCTATGGTCACTGTTTCGGGTGGAGGAGGTCGAGGTGCAATAATCCAAGCAGTAGATAACAATAATGATGGGACAATAGATGACACAAACATTCTAGATGGTGGAATTGGATATTTTAATTGGAAACCTGACAACCGACCAACAGCAAAGCATTCAGATTTTACCATGTCTGCGGATGAAAAAAATGCCACATTGGAGGTGCGTCTTGGTGGATATTTACAAGAAATACCTCGTTGTACCATGTGTGCACAAGGTGCACCAGGCGGTCACGATAAGGCCGGCACCAGTGCTGAATTCTCTCACCTTGAGCCATGGATAGAAATTTGGGATCGAGGCAGAAAGGAAGAAGATATTGATGCCGCAGGCGAAAGAGCACACGGAGCACCCAAGGTAATTAACGGAAAGATTAATAAAGTGGTAGTTACCAAAAGTGGTAGGGGATATATCGATCCGGTCGCAATTGTTCGTGATGTTGCCCCTAAGCAAATAGGATACCATGACTCAGCGGATTCTTTTCATAGAAAGTGGAAATGTATGTTTCTTCGAACGACTGAGGATGGAAGAAAGGTAGAGTGCGGGCATGTGCATGTGGGCATGTACCCTCCTGAGGAATGCCCAGGAGAGACGGATGCACAATTTCCTTACCAAGATGAAAATGGAACCTTAATTACACCAACCGGCGATCAAATAACTGGTTGGCGGATGCGACACGATGCCAACCATAAAGATTGTAGTTTAACGGAAAATCCTGCTCATCTCGATACTTTATTCTTAGCAAGAAAATGTTGGGGAACAAAAGTCAGTTATCAATTACATGACAACGCTTATTATCGAAACCCTTACAGTGACTGGTTGCCCATGGATGCGAATTTATCCGTTATTTGCGAAAATGGTAAAATTTTAGAAATTGTCGTAGAAGACAATGGATCAAATTATTATGCCTCACAAATCTATGTTGAAGGTTCGGGAACTGGAGTAGATGCTTTTCCCGTTTTTGACGAGTATGGCTTAAATACCTCGGTCATTTTAGACGATCCCAAGTTAAAGAATTTGGAACTGGATAAAATTTACAGGCCGAAAGGAGCAGGCCAAGGATTTCAAGAAAGATCTTGGGCATGGGACGAAACGGGAAACTCTTTATTTACTGTTACACGAGACGGAGACCCAGAAACATTCCCCAATGATCCTTTATCTGGTGATCCACAAGAAAGGGTAAGAGTCGTGGTAAGACACTCAGAAGATACTCCAAACTTGAATTCAATCTGGCATTTGGGAACGCCCATTTTGGCGGATCATCAGGGAGATCGTATATTTTCAGTAGAGGTAACGGAACCGGGGCTCTACTCAGCAACGAGAGACCTGTCTGGAGTCAGCATTGAATTCAACGGATCAGTGGCATTGGACCAAGATTTTAACGGAACGAGCGACTTTATTGCGGCTGAAGTCACTGGGCTTTCGACAAGTAGAATGACTAGATTAGTCTTGGATGATAATGCCAGCTACGAGGATAATTCTTCGGGTACTGTAATTGAGCGAGGATTATTTGATGAGCGTCCAAGCGCCCAGTTTCTTGATGGTCGTAATCTATCGAACCTTACCAACTTTGGATACGAGTTAGAAACATCTAGTGACTACATTCGTCTAAATGATGTTGTGGATTATGACCCGGACCCGAAGAAATCCTTTATCGAACTTTATATAGACGATCGTTTTCCCGCTCAGCTATTCTATGGTAATGGTGTAACTACGACTACCTCTCAAACGGTTCCTGCTTTCGGTAATCGGATTTTGATCTCTGATCCAGTCCCTGGATCAAGCTGGGCAATCAATGAACCTCTAACAAAAAGACAGTATTCTTACACCGACCAAAACGGACAGTATGCATTTGGAAATTTAGATCCGGGAATGTACAATGTATCAGTTTTCTTGGAGGATATTAAGCTTCAGGAAAGTTCTTTTCGTCCCCAAGCAGATCCTTACCGTATTTCGCAGGTTTTATATGTTCCTGGTTTCCCGGAATTAACCTTAGAAACCGATAATTTGGGCCGGGGAATTAGTTCTTTGGTTTGGACATTGGAATCAAGAAACCTAGCAAGACCATCAGCTCAGTTAAATGCTGAAGATGAATTCCTTCAGGAATTTTATAATAAAAGGCTGGAGGGTATTGGCCGTGGGTTTGATCCAGCAGGAGACCCTCCTGAACTTATCTTTATTCCCGACCCAGATAATTTGTCGACAAGTAAACCAAACTTAACCGTTGCTATAAATGTGGATGGCTCTTTAACGCTGCAAATTGTCGATGACGATAACACCACAGTCTTTTTTCCCGGTGATCGCTTTACTATTATTTATAACAATTCAATCTCCGGAGTAGATTTCTTTGAGAGTTATTATTTTTCGGAATCTAACAGTACTATAAATTACGGGTCTGGAGGATCGCAAGCATTGGGTGCTCCCAACCTTTTTCTTTTTCCTGATGACGGGGGAGGTTTAAACCCCCTTGAAGTTCCTTTATCGACAAACTTTCGTGGTGATCAGCCTTTTAATTTAAACGCACTAGTTTATGATGCCAATGGATCTATTATAACTCCAACTCCACAAATTGATTGGAATATAACCTTAGACTTTAATGCATCTGACGGAAACAACAGTCGAGTTGCACAACTTGAAGACTCCTTGAGTAATCGAGACCTTAATGCTTCTGGCGAACAAGTGAGACTTTTTCTATACTCCACACTGCGAAAAGGAGTGGGAAGTATAAATGGCTTTAATATTTTGGCAGGAGGAGAAAATTACGCAGTGGGCGATCGGTTGCGTTTTTCTGAAGGATATGGATTTGACGCAAATATAA
>JABBBW010000041.1 GCA_018607205.1 Opitutales bacterium
TAAGTTCATGCTTTGCCACCGCGTTACGGGTCTCACTTCCTAAGATATCATCAAGTCGGGAAAGGGCACTACGTTCATCGCGCAAACGCAAGAAATATTGCATGGGGTCGCTAATACGCCAACGAGCATAAGTATCAATTATCAAGTAGGTCTTATCTTTAGTAGACATTTCATTGGCCGGGCCATCCCAGGGAAGAAAACGTTTCTCTATACGATTGACCTCCTGAATAAAGGGTAAGCGGTAATGTAGTCCTGCTTCCGTAACTGGTTCACCAACAGGCTTTCCAAATTGGGTAAGGATAACCTGGTCTGTTTCTTTGACCACATAGGTACAAAGATAGAACGCAATCGCTCCGAGAATAATAAGTATGGCAAGTGCTTGAGTCTTCATCGTGTGAGTGCTCCTTTTCCAGAATCGTTCAGTTGTAAGAGAGGAAGAATCTGAGAGGCATCCTCGTCCAAAATAATTTTCTTACCCATTTTTGGCATCACTTCTTTCATCGATTCCAAGTATAAGCGGGTTCGGGTAATTTCTGGGGCTTTCTTGTACTCGGCAAGCATGGATTTGAAACTGGCCACATCACCGAGGGATTCATTAACCCGTTTAAGGGCATAACCCTCCGAAGCTTGGATCTTTTGATCCGCAACCCCACGGGAACGCGGAACTTCTTGATTATACTCGCCGTTTGCTTCATTGATCATACGTTCTCTTTCCTGTTGAGCTTGATTAACCTCGTTAAAGGAAGCCTGAACGGGCGGTGGCGGGTTAACATTTTGTAACTGGATTTGATCAATACCTATGCCCAACTCATATTTGTTTACCAAACTTTCCAAACGGTCGCGTGCTTCTTCTTCGATTTCCTGACGCCCAATGGTAATGACCTCGTCGACTGTACGGTCCCCCACCACGGTACGCATGACTGACTCAGACACATAACGCAAGGTACCTTCAGGATCCAAAACATTGAACAAATAAAGCCTCGGATCACTAATACGATATTGAACAATCCATTCAACCTCGGCCGCATTCAAATCTCCGGTAACCATGCTTTTTTCACGGGTGCGGGTACGGGGCTCCGAAAATTGGTTGTTGTTACTCGCACCAAGTGTGGCAAAACCAAACTCCTGCTTAAGTTGGCGACGGACAGGTAAAACATACACCTTATCAACTCCGTAGGGTGCCTTGAATCGCAAGCCTGGCTCAACGGTCTTGAGATACTTACCAAAGCGCAAGACCACGCCCTGAGACTCTGCTTGGACGGTGTAGGTGGATGTGATAGCCCCGCTAATCACGGCGATGGCGATAATGACCCATAGGATCAAGCCATTGCGGATAAACTCGGGGATACGAATTTCAATTGGTTCGTTCATAGATAAAAGAGCGCAGTCAACAGGAAGGTAGACAGGAGGTCAATGATGGACGAAATAAATAACTTCGATTGCCTTATTTAATCTCGTACTTTTGGCGCATCGAGCGACGGACGTCACTAGCACTATATGAAAATCCAACCTCAGCTTCTTCTTTGTGTAGACGAATGGTCTTGGTCACGGAAGTAACTTCCCGAATAAAAGGGCTATCCATGTGATAGTGCTGGTCAAAAGGATAGACCGAACCAACCTGGTCAATATTCGATCCGGACTCAGAATCAACAACCTGAAAATGTGTATGGCCAGATTCCAAAGTCAATTCGGCACATCTAAGGAGGCACAAGTCCCCAGTCATAGGATGATCACCTCCCCGAAAAGTTACCCTTCTGACATTCTCTCCAAGCTTGGTATCTGAATAATAAGCAGGTCCATAAAGGTTACCCACTCCACACCCGCAAAGAATTACTGATAAGAGAACTAAAAAATGAAACTGAATAGAACGGAAAAACATTCTCACTTGCTTAACTTTCTCGGCTTGAAGGTACAAGCCAAGAGCAAACTTAGGATACTACTTTCTTGGACTCGCGCTTACGTGCGTTAAAATCTAGTATGCGTTTACGCAGGCGTATCAGTTTAGGGGTCACCTCGACTAATTCATCGGGACCTACATATTCAATCGCCCGCTCCAGTGAAAAGCGAATCGCAGGGGTCAGAGCTTCGGTCCTGTCACTTCCCGCTGCCCGGTGATTGGTCACATGTTTGGCTTTGGTCGGATTGACGGGCAAATCCTCAGTCCGTGGATTCTCCCCAACAATCATACCCTCATAAACTTCTTCCCCTGAACCAATGAACAATTTACCCCGCGTTTCAATATTCCGCAGTGCATATGTATTAGACTCACCTTTTTCCATGGATACAAGCGTTCCCGTTTGACGGGTTCGAATTTCTCCGGTTACCGGGCGGTACTCCAAAAATAAGTGGGATAAAATTCCCCGACCACTGGTAATATTAAGAGCCTCAAACTCCAACCCGATCAATCCACGGGTAGGCATAATTGCCTGCAAACGAGTCCATCCATTGGAAGCGGACATATCATCCACCTGCCCCTTGCGGTTTGCCACAGCCTGCATGCATCCACCGAGACATTCGTCAGGCACTTCCAAGTATAAAGTCTCGTATGGTTCGTGCATCCGCCCGTCGATTTCCTTGCGAATAACAGATGGTCGACTTACCAAAATCTCAAAGCCTTCACGTCTCATTGTTTCCACAAGGACAGCAACTTGCATAGCTCCACGGGCACTGACTTTAAATTCAGTGGAATCATTTCCATCCTCCACCTTGATCGATACATTGGTGCGGGCTTCGCGAAATAAACGTTCGCGAATTTCACGGGAAGTCACACGGTCTCCTTCGCGTCCAGCCAAAGGTCCGTCATTTACCGAAAAAGACATCATAACTGTGGGAGGATCAATCTGTACAAAAGGTAAACCCTCAGCATCCGGGCTACCCGAAAGAGTTTCTCCAATATCAACCTCTTCAAAGCCTGCAACCCCGACAATATTTCCAGCCACACCCTCAGATAAATCCTGAGTAGCTAAAGCACTGTACTCAAATACTTTTGTAACCTTTGACCGGGGTGAAGATCCATTCTCACCAATCCTCCAGACTGGATCTCCTGCCTTGACCTTACCGGAAAGCACTTTGCCAACCGCGATGCGTCCAACATAGTCAGACCAGTCGACATTGCTGACCAACATGCGAAAGTTGGGATCATCATTAATTACTGGAGCAGGCACACGATCAACAATTGCCTGAAAGAGTGGAAGCATGTCGGTATTCTCATCGTCCAGGGAAGCCTTAGCAAAGCCTTCCTTAGCACTGCCAAAAAGAAAAGGTGCATTAAATTGTTCGTCTGTGGCTTCCAGTTCCAAAAAGAGTTCCAACACCTTGTCCTGCATTTTGGCAGGCTCAGCATTGGGCCGGTCAATCTTATTGACGAATACCACCGGTAATAAACCGGCAGCCAAAGCCTTTTGCAAAACGAATCGTGTCTGGGCCTGTGGACCTTCGTGGGAGTCCACCACCAACATTACACCGTCCACCATCTTCATTACCCGTTCAACCTCGCCCCCAAAATCAGCGTGACCAGGGGTATCGACTACATTGATTAAGTATTCCTTCCAACGCACGGAAGTATTCTTCGCCTTGATTGTAATTCCGCGCTCACGCTCCTGGTCCATCGAGTCCATCGCGCGATCATCGATTGCCTGATTCTCTCGGAAGACACCAGACTGCCTAAGTAGTTGATCGACCAAAGTGGTCTTTCCGTGATCAACATGGGCGATGATCGCGAGGTTACGAATATGTGTGGAATGTGGTGCGGCGGAATTCATGCAAGCGACCAAAAGTATCGACAACCTTGAGCATTGGCAAGGCAAGCTTACACTCCAAGCGAATTAATTTTCAGCCTAGTCAAAAACCAATTATCAATTGCTTTTACAGATTCATTAATCCAAGAAAGCTCACCGCAAATAATGCCAGTCCGATTCCCCAGCACAAACTTTTGAGCCAAACCATTTCATCAGAACTCTCTCTACCTATGTATTTATTTATTTCCATGACTTATTATTATTACAGGTTAAATTTGTGAGGAGGGTTTTGCATCAGGCGTGCCAATCGTACTTTTAACTTCGAATTGAGTGTAATTTCTTCACCTTTTTTGCCCGGCCGGGGCAGGATGAATTTCTCTCATGCTTGAAACAAATAATTTTCCCAAAATTTTAAAGCTTTCGGGTTGTCCTTTTGACCACTCATCATTCAGATGATTGCCCGATGCATTTGCTTCAGGAAATTACCGTTATTGCCACCGTTAGCGTATTGGTCACCCTCATTCTCGGGCGACTAAAACTTCCTGTGGTTGCCGGGCTTGTACTCTCGGGTGCCCTGGTTGGCCCCAATGCACTGTCACTTGCCCACGACCCTGAAGCCATTGAGGTAATTGCTGAAGTTGGCGTAATTTTCCTTCTCTTTACAATCGGCTTGGAATTTTCTCTTGCCCGTTTGCGCAATATCTTTCGCCAGGTTGCTCTTGGCGGCTTAATCCAAGTAAGCGTCACTGCTCTTGTAACCTTCGCAATCTGTGTAGGTTTTGGTCTCTCCACTCCGCAGGCAATTGTGTATGGTTTTGTCTTTGCTTTATCCAGCACGGCCTTGGTTCTTCGTACTCTTGGAGAGCGTGGTGAATTAGACGCACCCCATGGGCGCTTTATTGTGGGTACCTTGATCTTTCAGGATCTTTGCATCGTTCCCATGGTGCTTATCGTACCCTTACTTTCGTTTGGGCTCGATAAGCCCGAAACCTGGCAGGCAATTGGCATAGCTTTAGCCAAGGCTGCACTCATGGTTACCCTGCTCTTTGCCGCCTCCCGCAAGCTTGTTCCCCTACTCTTTCGCTGGGTGGATTCAAGCCGCAGTAATGAAGTCTTTATCCTTACTGTACTTTGCCTTTGTATTGGAACCGCTTACCTTACCTCCCTAACAGGTCTATCCCTGGCACTGGGTGCCTTCCTTGCCGGCATGATTGTGGCGGATACCGATTTCCGCCATCGGGCGATGGGTGACATTCTACCACTGCGCGATGTCTTTGTAAGTTTCTTCTTCGTCTCCCTGGGGATGTTTTTTGATTTTCAATTACTCGCCGACAAGCCTGTAGAAGTAGGTCTTCTTCTTCTCGCTTTCATTGGCGGGAAAGGGTTGATTGCCATCCTTGCCGCCTCCTTTATGCGTTTCCCCCCTCGAGCTGCCTGGTTGGCCGGAGTGGGCCTGGCTCAGTTTGGAGAGTTTGGGTTTGTGATCCTCCAACTCGCAATTCACGAAGGGGTGGTGCTCGAATCCGAAATTGGTCCTTTACTCAACGCAGGAATTCTCAGCATGTTTCTAACCCCTCTACTTGTTTATAAAGCTCCTCACT
>JABBBW010000112.1 GCA_018607205.1 Opitutales bacterium
CTGTTTAAGTAAGCTTGGCACGAAAGTTGCGCATTGTCCTGTATGATTGAAAAAAACTTTTACAAAAAACGCGAACAAGCTTCCTAATTTTGGGACTTAACGCTATTAACATTGCAATTACTTTAACACTTTTTGGAAAACCCAATGACTAGAACAAACAAATCATCTAAAACTCACAATTTCTTCAAGAAAATCAAAGGGAAGTTCGAAGGATCTTCCTACTCAGTAGACCCGAGCGATTTAATACAAGAATCGTTCGTTAACCAATCCGGAGAAGGGGCTTATCAAGACCAAGCGCCTTACTATTCCCCGGAACTTTCCAATGTACTCTTTTTGAGCAAACGCGGAATGTCCCGTGCTCCATTGGCCAGAGAGGTTATGCGTAAACTGCTGCATCTGTCTGATCTCTTTGGAAGTATTCGTCCATCGGCCCGTGGAATTTCAGATGCATATGAATTTTGTTCCTTCGATAAACGTATGGTTCATTCGGCAAAGAAATTCGGCTATGAACTTGCTGGAAATGCTCGTAGGATAAATATGTCCGAGCTATCATCTGCTAACCTCATCATTACCCTGGATCGGGAAAGTGAAGAATATACAAAGTCACGTCATTTTTACATACGTGGTGAGGTTAAAGCGATCGGTGCGTTCTTACCTACTGGTGACACCCCTTATGTGCCTGACCCCTTTGAAAGCGACGAATTTATTGAGACCCAAGCCAAATATGATCAAATCATCCGTCTCATTGAGACTGGATGCCAAAATTTACTTAAGTCCTTTCCATCTTTGGTTTAACTTACTTATTCCAAGGGGCATCTGCCTCGATAATCTGCCAAATCACACGATTTAACTGGCCACTTCAGGGGTCTATTCTTGCCTGTTCCCCAACCATTCGTCATATCCCAATAACGAACAGGCATTATGATATCCTTCCATTGCTCTTCCCTTGCCAATAGCGATTATTTTAATCGCTTCATTATTGCTACCATCTTACTAGCTGGGGTCGTAGTTGGTGCACAGACCTATACTAATTTTTCTCAAGAAAATGCACAAATACTGAGCTTTCTAGACAGGTCAATTCTCATTATTTTTACTCTTGAGGCATCGATCAAGATTTTGGCCCAAGGGAAAAATCCATTCAATTACTTTAAAAACCCCTGGAATGTTTTCGATTTTTTAATTGTAGCCGCCTGTCTACTCGAACCTTTTCTAAATTTGGGCGGTGCTTTCCTACCGGTTCTACGCCTTGCCCGTATTTTGCGTGTCCTTCGGTTAGTTACTGCTATTCCCAAGCTACAACTACTGGTAACCTGCCTACTGAAGAGTCTGCCATCGATGTTCTATGTAAGCATTCTGCTATTTTTGCTCTTCTATATTTACGGAACCATGGCAGTCTTTCTTTTTGGCGAAAATGATCCTATTCATTTTCAAAACCTTCAAACCTCTATCCTTTCCCTGTTTCGGGTTGTGACCCTCGAAGATTGGACAGATGTGATGTACATAAACATGTATGGTTCCGACCAATACGGATATACTGCAGAGGATCTGGCTAAATGGAATCCAGTATCTTCAGACTCCCCCCTCTGGGCTGCCGTTTTCTTTGTCAGTTTTGTACTAATTGGAACAATGATTGTGCTCAATTTAGTCATTGGAGTTATTATGAATAGCATGGACGAATCCAATGCTGAGATGTCGATCAAACAAGAGATCGAAAAACGCAGAAGTAATCCAGAACCTGTGCGCGATGGATTGCACGATCTGCAAAACCGTATGGAGGAATTGTCATCCGAGTTGAAAGTCATAAAAAAAATGATCGAAGAAACGAATCATTCATCAAAATAATTTCTTTTCCCTCACATGCTTGCCGGATGGTGGGTTTACTTTTGCCAAAGCCTGAGGAATACTTCATTTTAAGCAGTCCTCTATATTAATTATGTCTGATGACCAACAGAACTACGATTTTTCCACCATTGAAAAAAAATGGCAGGAATATTGGGAACGCGAAAATACCTTTCGGGCAGAAGATCATTCCGAAAAGCCAAAGTACTATGCCCTCGATATGTTCCCCTACCCGTCAGGGGCTGGTTTGCATATCGGACACCCCGAAGGTTATGTAGCCTCAGATATCCTTGCCCGATATAAAAAAGCAAATGGACACAATGTGCTACACCCCATGGGCTGGGATGCTTTTGGGCTTCCTGCCGAACAGTATGCGATCAAAACCGGAACCCATCCCTCTGTAACCACCAAGGCAAATGTAGATAACTTTCGCAGGCAGATCAAAAGTATCGGCTTTGCGATTGATTGGCAGCGGGAAATTAACACCACTGATCCAGGCTACTACCAATGGACCCAATGGATCTTTCTTAAACTCTTCCAGCGCGGACTTGCTTATGTTGCTGAAAAACCTGTTTGGTGGTGTCCGAACCTACTTGCGGTATTAGCCAACGAAGAGGTTGTCGATGGGAAGTCAGAAGTGGGCAATCATCCTGTTGAGCGACGGAACCTGCGGCAGGTTGTGCTACGAATCACCGCTTATGCAGAAAAGTTGCTCGAAGGATTGGATGACCTTGACTGGCCGGACTCGACCAAGCGCCAGCAAAAAGCTTGGATTGGAAAATCTGAGGGTGCTGAAGTTCAATTTCCTATTGTTGATAGCGAGGAAGAACTGACGGTCTACACCACCCGGCCCGATACTTTATTTGGGGCAACCTATATGGTAGTCGCACCGGAACATCCCTTGCTTAAAAATTTAGTCGTTCAAGAAAAAGCCGACGAAGTAAAAGCCTACATCAATAAAGCAGCAAAAAAAAGTGACCTAGACCGGACGGATCTTGCCAAAGACAAATCAGGCGTGTTTACCGGCAGTTATTGCACCAATCCTATAAACGGAGAAAAAATTCCTGTCTGGGTTGCCGACTATGTTTTGATCAGCTATGGAACGGGTGCGATTATGGCCGTCCCTGCCCATGATGAAAGGGACCATGAATTTGCAGAGAAATTCAATATTCCTATCAGGCGGGTTATTGCACATCCGCAAGGAGATGAGGAAAAAGGAAAACTTCCCTACTCCGGGGCTGGAAATATGGTCAATTCTGGTGCCTACGATGGGCTAGATGCCAAGAGTTGCAAAACTCAGATCATTGCTGACCTGGAGTCAAAAGGAACTGGAAAAGGTGCCATCAATTATAAGCTTCGAGATTGGATTTTCTCGCGTCAACGGTACTGGGGAGAGCCAATCCCTTTGGTCTGGGTAAACCATGCGGATTTTCTAAAAGCCAAAGACACGCCAGGAATAATCCAGGGTTTGTTACCCGAAAATGAAGTAACTTCAGATAAAGATGGGGAAACTTTTTATGCCCTCCCCCTTCCCGACTCTGAGCTTCCCCTTAAACTTCCAGAAGTTGAAAATTATCAACCTGCCGGTACAGGAGAGAGCCCATTGGCTACTATTACTGATTGGTTGGATATTTGGTTTAATTTAGAGTCTGGCCAATCTGTTTCCCAAACAGAACCTAAACCTGATGGGGAGAATTGGGTATCTGCTACCCGTGAAACCAACACCATGCCCCAATGGGCTGGATCCTGCTGGTACCACTTACGTTATTTGGATCCAACTAATTCGGATCATCTCGTCGACCCCAAGAAAGAAGCCTACTGGGGAAGCCCAGATTTCTATATCGGTGGTGCAGAACACGCTGTACTGCACCTACTCTATGCACGGTTCTGGCACCGTTTTTTACACGACGAGGGAGTCCTGCAAAACCCCGAGCCTTACAAAAAACTTTTCCACCAGGGATTGATCCTGGGCGAAGATGGAAATAAAATGTCTAAGAGCGTGGGCAATGTGGTCAGTCCGGATGTAGTAATCGACGCTTATGGGGCTGACTCACTCCGACTTTTTGAAATGTTTCTAGGACCATTGGAAGCAGTAAAACCCTGGAGTGAGAAAGGGATTGAAGGCGTGCATCGTTTCCTTCGCAAAGTCCACAGGGAATGCCTGAATTGCAAAAAACATACCGAGGGGGAAGAAACCAATAAAGAAACCCTTCGACTTCTTCATGAAACCATCCTCAAGGTAACAGAGGCGATCGAAGGTCTTCGTTTTAATGTGGCAATTTCACAAATGATGATCCTCATTAATCAATTGCAAAAGGCAGAAAGTTATTCTGTTGATAGCTTAAAAGCATTGGTCCAACTCCTCGCACCATTTGCACCTCACTTATCTGAAGAACTCTGGGAAAAACTAGGTGGAAAACCTTCGGTTGTTAACGAACCTTGGCCAGTTGCCCGCCAAGAATTATTGGTGTCTGAAGAAGTAACCATCGTATTTCAGGTAAACGGCAAATTGCGCGGACAATCCCAGTTCCCCAAAGATATTGAAAAAGAAGCGGTTATTTTGGCGGCCAAGGAAGATGCCAAAGTGCAAAGTTTTTTGGAGGGCAAGGAAATCGTCAAAGAAATCTATGTGCCCGGCAAGTTAGTAAATCTTGCGGTTAAAGGATAAAACTATCCAGTAATGTCCCGCTTTCTGCCTGATAACTTTGATGCGAGCCGACCACTTGCTCTCATTGCGGGTCAGGGTAGTTATCCGATTTTACTCGCAGAAAGAGCACGCAAAGCAGGCATTCATGTTTGCCTAATTGAATTGGGAGGAGAAACTTCGCCCGACCTAATTTCATCCTTCCCCGAAAACCAAAGAACAGCAGTCAAAGTTGGACAGGTTGGAAAACTTCTCAAGGAATTAAAAAGTTTCAATGCTGGTTATGCGGTTATGGCTGGTCAGGTGACCCCCGGTAAACTGTTTCGCGGCTTACATCCGGATCTAAAAGCCATCCGCATGCTGGCGGGGCTCGATCGCAAAAATGCCGAGACTATTTTTGGAGCAATTGGCAACGAGATCGAAAAAGCCAATATCCATTTACTCGATGCAAGAGTCTTTATGGATGAGGACCTGGCAGAAGAAGGAGTCATAGCCTATGGAAAGGAACAGATTGATCCAGAGTACCTCACCCATGGCATTGAAATCGCCCGTGAAAACGCCCGCCTCGATGTGGGTCAGGGCGTAGTGGTAAGTCGGGGGACGGTGCTGGCGGTGGAAGCCTTTGAAGGAACCAACGCCATGCTCGAACGAGCTGGGAACTTTGGTGCAAAGAATTGCCTCTTCATAAAACTTGGAAAAACAAAACAAGACACACGATTTGATGTGCCCGTATTTGGGTTACAAACCCTGAAGGCAATGAAAGGTGCAGGCATTAAAAATGCCGCCATTGAGGCGGGAAAAGTACTCTTATTAAATCAA
>JABBBW010000057.1 GCA_018607205.1 Opitutales bacterium
GTGCACCGAGTGGGTACAACATTTGGTTGGCTACCTCCGAGAATCTTCCCGACGCTTAAGGTGGGTGAGCCCAGTAATGGATGATTTTTGGAACTTAGGAGTACCGAATACTTATTGAATAAAATCTCTAATGCATGGTGCATTCTCAAAATCGCATTTTCTCCCTTTTCTGGGGTGGAACCATGTGCTGCCTTTCCATGGGTTTCCAATTGTAACCAAAGACTGCCTTTGTGAGCGGTTACTACTTGTAAGGCGGTGGGCTCACCAACGATTGCGAGGTTTCCCTTTGGTCCCTTCCTCGCGAAAGCCCGCGAGCCAGACTGAGTGAATTCCTCGTCTACTAAACCTACAAAGATTATCTCGGTTTGAGTCGGTCGGTTTGTTGATAGGGATAGATTAAGCATCGCTTGAAAAAAACAAGCTACTGATGCTTTAGTATCACAAGCTCCCCGTCCGAAAAGCCTACCCTTTGAAATTTTTGGGGAGAATGCTTCCAGGGAAGCAGGTACAACATCCAAATGAGGTGCCAGTAAGATACGTTGCTTTGGTTTCTTCATCGGGGAAAGGTAAACCATTAAATTGTCTCTCCCTGGAATGACTTTTTGTCTATTTGTCCATAAACCGGCTTTTTGGGACAGGTCTTCTAGGTAAGCAGTTACTGGTTCTTCGGCGCAACCTATATTGTCCTGATCCAGCGAGGGATTAATACTAGGTATGGATACTAGATCGCATAGAAGTTTACTCAGGGGACTGTGCTTGACCATGGTAGAAATTTCATCGCGTCGGCGGGAAGATGCAAGCTACATCTTTCTCCTAAAACATAGCTCAGTGCCTTTTGAAGGTGAAATATTTAGGGATGAAATTAGAGCGATTTAATCGAAAAATTACGAAAATCAATTTTCATATCACGGTTGCCATGCAATTGGATCCCAAGCGGTCCTTTTTCGATGGCTCTTGGTGAATTATATTCCACCACTTCTTTACCTTGAAGGGAGACAACATATGAGGGGCCGACACAGCGAATACTCATTTGGTTCCAACCCTCAAGTTTAATCAGTTTCTCAACGCTTTTGGCATGTTTCGGATACCCTTTTCCGGGAATATAAGGGGAACCTGTCATGTCCCGTTTTAATGACCCTGATATTCCGATCTGTATCTGGTCATTGTTTCGAAGTTCGATGCCTGAGTCGATATTGCCTTCGACAAAACGAAACTCAAAACTGCAAATAAAGTCACGAAAAGACTTTTTTGTTTTGAGAACGGAATGCTTCTTGTTCGGGCTGCTTCTCAACATCAACACTCCATCTTTAACTTCGTACCAGCCATACTGGTCGTTTCCTTTGGGTACATTCCAATAGGTTAAGTCATCGGTAAAAAGATTGGGTAAGGTTGCCTTGCCATAAGCGAGGCTGGATAGAAGGAAAAATAGCAACCCAATGTAGGTTTTCTTACACATCAATTCTTAAGGTTGAAGCGATGAACTCTTCCGTGGGCATTCCATTCAGCCACAAAAATGTCTCCGTTTTGGTTACTGCTGATTCCATGGGGGGCGGTGACGACACCATTTTTCCAATCAGACGGATGTACTCCGTTTTTTCCAGCTTGAGCAGGGTTTGAATTAACCCCGACGGTGGCTACTATTTCCCCTTTTTTGTTCAATACAGATACACTTCCTTTCAATTCTCCCACGAGGAGCCAATCCTTGTGGATGTGGGCACCAGCGGGTAATTTAAGTCCCTCTGCAACAACCCCAATAAACTTACCAGCTAAAGAAAGATGAACGATTCTATTATTCGCCCGGTCGAGCCCAAGTACCCTTGCCGGGCTAAATCTCGAATCAATGATTAATTTATGAAGGGTGCGGAATTTGTAGGGTGCTGATTTCCCGCCGAAGGTCGTCTTGTATTTTCCTTTGTTGTCAAATTTGTGGATATAATCGGATGAATAACCATCTGTGACATAAATATCCCCGCTTTTATCCACATCCACACCTGTTAGTCTGGTGTAGAGTTTTCCATTCTTATCTTTTCTTTTGAATTGCTCGGGTATGGCAGTGTTGGGGATGGATAAGATTTCCTTTCCGTTAAGATCAAGTTTTACAACTTGGTTTGCACCAAGACGCGCCCCGTAAATAAATTCTTCATTACCTTGTTTACGAATAACGAAACCGTGCAGATCCGTAGGGGCATTTTCAATATTCCTCAACCAATTTCCCGAGTCATTATAAACCTGTAAACCCGCCTTGGGTATACTCAGACTTACATATATTTCATTTGCCGAACTTACGGCTATGTCACCATGCATAGAACCAAGCTTGGGTTGGCCTTTGGGCAGCTTTAACCAGCCTGGATCTACATTCCATGACTGAGCACTCAGGATTCCTGTCAGAGTAAGCGTTAGGTAGGTAGCGATAAATGAGAGAATTTTCATTACCAATCGAAATTGCTTGATTGGCATTTTTCGTCAACGGAAGATTTGATCAGTCTAAGAAAAAAAATCTATTATCTGCCTAAGCTCAAGTTTAGGAAGATTTTATTAAGACGCCAAATTAATTGACTTAGCTAATTAAATTTATTAGCTAATAAATATGCATACTGTTCATTATGCGAAGACCCATTTGTCCAAGTTGTTGGAACAGGTGGAGGACGGAAAAGAGATTATTTTAGCCCGGGGGAAAAAACCAGTTGCCCGATTGGTCTCATGCGGTGAGGCAATTGTACTTAGTCGACCGAAAGTCGGAGAAACTACTTCCAAAGCCTTAAAAATTAAAGAGCAACGCGAAGTTGCAGGGCGAATTGGAGATACTGTGGTTTATTTTTAAATGAGACTACTCCTGGACACCTTTACCTTTGTATCTCTCGTTTCTGATCCATTTAAGTTAGGCGGTTCTGCTCGCACGGTCTTGGACGATCCATCCAATCGCTTTTTTTTAAGTGACGCATCGGTTCTGGAAATTTGCTTAAAATATAATGATGGAACCCTGGAGATGCCAGAAGCTCCCCGTTCATGGATCAAAAAACAGTGCGACATTTGGCAAGTACGTTCCTTAGCGATTACCAGAGAGCACTGTTTTCGCCTGTCTGAGCTTCCTTATCATCACGATGACGCCATCGATCGTATTCTGGTTGCTACTGCTCTAGCGGAAGAATTACCAATTGTAACAGAAGACGAGAATATCAAAAAATATCCGGTAAGTGTAATTTGGTAATTAATTTTGTTTTAATGACTTACGGCAAATAATGGTGAAACTTCTAAAAACTTAAATATCAACATTTCCCATAAGTTAATACCCTTAAGGTAGAAATATTTATTAAGTTTTAATTTACTGATTCTATGTCCTAGGGGGTAAATTTCAGTCAAAGTGTTTTTCGACGGAAGCTTTCATTGTTCGTATACTTTGACGTCTTTTATCAAAAGTTTTGATCCCGTATTGTTTGAAGTGCTCAATGATGGCGTCGCTATCGCTTTGAAGCCCTTGATCTTGGCTGTTTGCAAGCCAGTCCTCTAATTGCCTCTTAAGTTGATGATGAACTTCTTCAAAACTAGTTTTCCCTATTAGATTAACGGTTTCATAGGGGTCGTTCTTTATGTCATACAATTCTTCACTCTCCAAGGTCGTAAGTAATTTTGCCTGAACGGGAGTCAGTAAATTCTTTTCTCCCATTATATTTAACAAGTGGTAAATCGGGTGTGTTGACCTTCGGTATGCGGTGGTATATTCGTTGATTGAACCAGCGGTCTTGTAATTGCGTATATACTTGTACTTGCTTGATCGGAGAGACCGACTGCAGATATCCACATCACCGAATCGATCAGCAGCGCTATGTACGAACTCTCGGGGCTTGGAATTCTCCTGGAGGAAGCTTCTGCCCTGCATCCAGTCAGGAATGGTACCTCCGGTCATGAGTATTGTCTCCGCAACAAGATCAATAGCACTTATGAGGGATGAGTTTTTGGTGCCTGAATTGTATCCAAATGGATGTTTTACTCCTTCTGGATAGAAGATGATTAGAGGGATATGAGTCCCACTATCGTAGAGCCAGTTTTTTCCACGAATCATGGGCCTTCCATGATCTGAAAGAATGCAAATGATGGTGTTCTTTTCGAGATTGTCATCTTGAAGTTGCTTAATAATCGCACCGACTTGTTTGTCGAAACGGTTGATGCTTTCAAAATATCCGGCCCAATCATTTCGGGTTACCGGGTGATCTGGATAGTAAGGAGGGATTACGATCTTCTCCTTGGGAATATTTTTCGAAGGATAGAAACCTCTGTGGGACTCTCTTGAGTTGATTTGAGCAAAGAATGGCTGGTTTTTGACTAGCTGTTTCCATAAGTGAGTATCCCATGTTTTCTTCGATGTCTTAAACTGCCAGTCATCCTTTCCGGTTCCACCAAAACCTTTAATATTTCCTGTATAATATCCTCTTTCACCCATCACTTGAGGTGATGTTTTCACCGGTTGGGGAAGGGTAGGCATGAGTTCCTTGCTGTAACGCATGTGATGGGCACCAAGAGTTGTTTGGAATACACCAGTGGCAAGGGCTGTCCTGCTTGGTGAACAGGCAGGACTGGTCGTATAGACATTGGTAAATTGCATCCCTTTCTCTGCCAGACCATCAATGTTGGGGGTCGTGACTACTTGATTTCCGTAGCAACCGAGATCGGGCGACATATCTTCTGCAATAATCCAGATGATATTTGGCCTTCTCAAATCTTCGGCATGTAAGATTGATGAAGAAAATAACAGGGCAATACCTTTTACAAAAAATATGGACTTATTCGTTATAATTTTTTCCCGTTGAAGTAACTTAAACATTACAATTCATTGGTCTCGCTACTCCTTAAATTATTTTTCAATCTTGAATTTAAAGTTACTGTTAAATCCCGCAATCAAATGCAATTGCGGTGCCAAATGACGTTATTTGTACATAAAACAGGTACGTACAAAAAGCTATGCCAATATTGGCATTCCTAACTTTTGATTTTTTTGCACCTCTTTTTTTTAACAAAAATCTGTAAACGGTTGTTATTATTAAAAGTACAGCGTGTAAGATGAAAAAGATCATAAACCATTCCATTCTCGCGTAGTTGAATAATAGTAGAAATTGCCAAAGCCAGATTACTGCTAAGAAAAGGACAAACCATTTAACCCAAGCCCTTGAGGTGAGTGCTTGTTTGATTCTTTGCCTCGCCATTTTCATGGAAATGGTAAACCAAAATATAAATCCAAAAGTTTGGATAATAGC
>JABBBW010000115.1:0-13759 GCA_018607205.1 Opitutales bacterium
GGAAATGACTGGAGAAAGTCCAACTGATGAAGTTGTCAGAGATTTAAAAGCTTCCATACCTGAAAATGCAGATGAAAAAACAATGCTCGAGATTTTGGTCAATTATTCGATCGGGGAAGATCTTGTTCCTATGGCTGATTTGGCTGGAGCGTATGCTGTTTTATTTGGGGAATCCTATCCTACAACCGAATCTTTTGAAGAGGATTATGAAGATTATGGCGGTAATCTTCTTGGGTATATAAGAGACCAACTACAATCAACGAGATATGTCTCCAGGTATGGCCCAATTTATTCTGATCGAGCGCAATTTTTTGGGGTCAGGGAGGGAGACTATTTTGCCAACCGTACGCAATTTGTAACTCGTCATTTTATAAATAAATATGGATTTCAGCCTACCGTTAATCAATACACTGTAGGCGCAAATAAATTATGGAATGCCAGACAAGCTAATTTAAATGATAATTTAACTCCGGCAGTAGACTTTATTTATAACCTTGTCATTGAACCGACTAGATCTTTGGGATTATCAGGATCTTTAAAAGAAACTTATTTACCTTTCATGAATTCTGCTCGTGGTCAGTACCTTGATACTGCAAAGCAGTTTATATTGTTAAAGAACTTACAGACTGAAGATGAAGGCGAGACTGAAGGTGAAGGAGGATCACGATCAAGAAGGTTAAGTGATAACTTGGATGCGGCCCTAGAAGCGGTTTTATCTGACCCAAGTTTTAAGGAGAACTTTAATCTTCTATGGGATGAATCTCCCAGTAGTAATGTATCGAGCAGTTGGAAAAATGAGGAATGGTTTGGCTGGTTTACCGATGAAACTTTTCCCTGGATTTATCATACTGATCTTGGGTGGCTCTATTCGACCAGCAATTCCCAGAATAGTATCTGGTTCTTTTCCGAACAATTTGGATGGTTTTGGACAAACAAAGATACCTTTAAAGACCATTCAAACTTAACTGAGAATCAAAGGTTTATATTTCGGGTACGCCCAGGAAACTATGGAGGATGGGAAGGCTCATGGTCCTTGGTTACCTTGCCATCTGCTGGCAGTGGATCATCTGCGATTCATCTTTATGATTATGGTTACAGTCCTCTCTAAGAAGGCATGCTTGGCTATTTAACGATTCAGTCTTAACTTATATTAGTTAAAAGAGGTGGGGCATTCATTGGAAGTACTACACCTTATACACTCGCTGAATCCGAGTACCGGTGGAGTATTATCCGCTGTGCAGTTATTAAACGAAGCATTACTCAAGAGTGGAGTGGATTCTCGAATATCAGATGATCCCAATGCCAGTGTAAGAAACAATCGGGAGTGGGTTATAGCTCATGGACTTTGGCAATGGCCAGGCCAACGAGCCAGGGAGTTAGGAAATCCATACCTCGTCTATCCCCATGGTATGTTGGACCCTTGGTTTAAAAAATCCTATCCCATCAAACATTTAAAGAAACAATTCTATTGGTGGATAAGGCAGGGGGCCATCATTCGTAATGCCCAAGCCGTTTGTTTTACTACAGAGGAGGAACGTAGGTTGGCTCAAGGTACTTTTTTTCCTTACCGTCGCAAAGAAGTGGTAACTGGCTTGGGGGTAAGCGACCCTCCACCCGGCGGAGACGAGCAAAGCACTGCATATTTTGGACAGTTTCCCAAGCTCAGAGACCGGAGAATCCTACTGTACCTTGGAAGGTTACATCCCAAAAAAGGCCTGGACGATTTAATCAGGGCCTGGAAAAAATTAAGCATCAAAGATTCTGACATTCTTGTACTGGCAGGGCCGATGGAAGAGAATAATCCATGGATTAATCATTTAAAAAAATTAGCTGGAACGGACCCGTCTATTTGTTGGACGGGTATGCTGGAGGGTCAATTAAAGTGGGGAGCCCTGAGGACAGCTGATGCGATGATCTTACCGTCACATCAGGAAAATTACGGTATGGTGGTGGCGGAGGCATGCTCGGTTGGCTTGCCGGTTTATCTGACCGATAAGGTAAACCTTTGGTCCGAAGTGATCGAAGCCGGAGCGGGTAAAGTTGCAACCGATAACCAAGAAGGTATTGAGAATTTGCTCAACCAATGGCTCATTGATAGCCGTCCGGAATTAAGCACTGCAGCCAAAAAATGTTTTGAAGAACGTTTGCATATTAAGCAGACGGTTAAGAGCTTGGTTGAGATTATTTCGGATAGGTCCTTATGAGAATCACGATTTTACAGGGAGCCTTTTTACCTGTTCCTGCGATTCGTGGAGGTGCGATCGAAAAAGCCTGGCAGGTCCTGGGTGAGGCTTTTGTCAAAGCGGGTCATGATGTTACTCATATTTCACGATTGTGCGATGGATTACCGGAGCAGGAATTTATTTCCGGAGTTCGCCATCTGCGTATACCTGGGGCGGATGCGACCAAATATTCATACCTACTTAAACTTCGTGAAATTTCTTATGTTCGTAGAGCTCGTGGAATATTACCAGAAGCAGATATCCTCGTTACTCACGCATTTTGGGCTCCCCTGTTTTTTCCTGCTGAAAAATTTGGAAAGATTTATGTCCATGTAGGTCGCTACCCTAAAGGCCAGTTGCGTTTGTATAAAAAGGCCAGCTGCTTACAAACCCCCAGCGAGTTTGTTTCAGTAGCAGCTGCAAAGGAATTAAAGGATGGAAGCGAGCGCGTGCGCACTATTCCATACCCTCTCCCATTTTCTTTACCTGAAAGTGGTTTTCCTCGTTTAGAGGATCGGCCTAAAAGAGTCCTCTATGCTGGACGTATTCATCCTGAAAAGGGAGTACTCAACTTAGTAGGTGCATGGAAGAAGTTACCCGAATCTTTGCGCAATGAATGGGGGTTGAGAATAATTGGCCCATGGAGACAAGAGCAGGGTGGGGGAGGATCGTCCTTTTTTGAGCAACTTAAAAAAGAAGTTGATTCATCCATCGAGTTTCTGGAACCAATCTTTTCTGAAAAGGAACTAATGGAAGAATATAAAAAGGCTCGTATTTTTGTTTATCCATCGATTGCCAGCAAAGGAGAAACTTTTGGATTGGCAGTCTTGGAGGCTATGAGTTGTGGCTGCGTGCCTCTAGTTTCCTCTCTTCCATGCTTTGATGATTTTATTCGCCCGGGTGAAAATGGGTACAGGTTTGATGAACGATCAAACTTTCCCGAAGATACCCTTAAGAAATGCCTGCAATCTTTATTATCAGATTCATCAGATTCAGGTGTGGGGCAAAATGCATTTGAGACGGCAAAAGACTATAGGGTTGATGGGGTAGCCGCTCGATTTATTGCTGATTTTGAGGCATTGTTAGGAAGGAAAAACTCTTCCTGTCCACCAAAGAATATCCTTGGATCAGTAGGCTGATTTTTATATTATTCACCCTTATGAAAAGAAGCAAAGCCCTTGGTTTCTTGATCGTTTTCGTGTTTGGTTCAGCAGCCTTTGCCTGGCTGACCTCGAAGAATTCAACTTCGCCTGAAAAGACAACCCTTTCACATGCCGGCCTTATTCCCGATACTCTCCTGAACAGGGAAGGAATAGAGATATCGACAGAATCTTTACAGGGTAAATATGTCGGGCTTTATTTTTCCGCGAGCTGGTGTGGTCCCTGCCGTTCTTTTACCCCGGAGCTAATCCGTTTTCGGAACGAACATGCTGAACAGTTCGAAGTGGTTTTGGTAGGTGGAGATGGTACTGCTAAAAACCAGGCCAAGTATGTAAAAAAATACGATATGCCTTGGCTAGCGATGATTAATCAATCGGATGAAGCGAAACAGGCAAATGAGAGCTTGGGTGTACAATATATTCCATTCCTTGTCATCCTCGACCCATCTGGCAATGTTGTGAGTAAAGAGGGAGTGAAGGAAATACGGGCTTTAAAAAAAGAGGCAATGAATCTTTGGTCTAATGGATCCAAAGGAGCCTAAGTTTTTTTATCCAAAAAAACCTAAAGCCTTACAGGAATTCCGGCTTCTTTCATAACCTGTTTAGTTTCAGGTATGGTATATTCTCCAAAATGGAAAATGCTGGCCACTAATACTGCACTTGCTTTGCCTTTTAAAATTCCCTCCGCCATATGGGACGGGTTGCCCACTCCTCCAGATGCGATAACGGGAACTTCCACAGCCTCACTGACTGTGCGTGTAAGCTCGAGATCATATCCTGTCTTGGTTCCGTCGCAATCCATACTGGTGAGTAATATTTCGCCTGCTCCACGGCTAACCACTTCCTGCGCCCATTTGACCGCATCTAATTCGGTAGGTTTTCGTCCACCGTGGGTATAGACCAGCCAGCCATTGCCATCTTCCCTTCGCTTGGCATCGATGGCGACTACAATGCATTGGTTCCCAAAGTTATTGGTGGCGTCATCAATGAGAGAAGGATTGAGGATGGCTGCCGTATTCATACTTACCTTATCGGCACCTGCCATGAGCATAGATCGAATGTCGTTAAGTTTACGAATTCCTCCTCCCACGGTTACAGGCATGAAACAGGTGGCCACCGTACGTTCGACAACATCTCGCATGGTTTCCCGCTCATCGCTGGAGGCGGTAATATCTAGAAAGACAAGTTCATCTGCTCCCTGCTGCTCGTAAGCCTGTGCTACTTGCACGGGATCTCCGGCATCACGCAATTCTTTAAAGCGTACTCCTTTAACCACTCGGCCTGCATCTACATCAAGGCAGGGAATAATCCGGGCGGATAGCATGGTCGGGAGGAAAAATTAAGAAATCCGTCCAGGCAAAGCAAATGGACGGGTTGTGAATACCAGATTATTCGTCGGCAAAAACAACATCCGGCTCGTAGGAAAGAATGAGTTTGTATTGCTGACCCGGGCGCATAACCAATGGATGGTCACGGGCGAGGAATTGTACATAGTGAACATTCCCTGAATATCCTCGGTAGTCTGGATTATCAGACACAGTTTCAAAAGCGGACCAACTTGCCTGAAAATCATCAACCTCAACTTTAGCACGTAATCCTTCAGCACCCTGGCGCAAAGTAGTTCCCAGTCGATGAGAGGAGTGGGGCGAGCCAATAACCAGGGCAAGACGCATCCGGTCCATAGAGATAGGGTTCTTAACCTGGAATACAAATTCGGAAGATACCTTACCGTTTCCAAAGGTCCATTGAACCTGACAACTTCCAATACCATTTGCAAAGGATCCGTCTGTCCGTACAAATTCTGGTTGGTTGAATCTTAGGTAAAGTGCTTTTTTTAATCCAATACCAGTAACACAATTTTTCCCATAGAAGGAGGGAATGATCACATCTTTACCAAAGGTAAGTTCGGGGATCATTACCGGAAGGTATTTGTTTACTGTCCAATCAAAGATTCCGGGGCAATGGGGAAAAGCAAGGTTGTCTGATGTCGTTTTTTGTCCTGGGCCAATCAAAGGCATTTGATACTGAATACCTATGTTCTCATCACGGTATAGAAATAATCCATGCTCTTTCCTGTGCGATTTATCAAAGGGTACAAAACGACCACCAGTTGAGGAACGCTGAGGTGCAGGCACCGCCATGGAACCACCAATCACTTTAGCCAATCGTGACCATTGACAAAGGTAGCGGGCAGCATCGAAATTAGCCATCCGAGTGGTATGGTTGGGTACCGTATTTCGTTCCTCATCTCGAATCACAAGCTCACCTTTTTCCTGATCAAGGTAGGTTACAAAGAAATATTGGAACAACCTGCGCAGTGTATTTAAGTAAAGAGCGTGTTTTTCAGGGGGTATCCAGTTGTCGCGCATGGCCTGAAGAATCAAACTAATACAATGCAACTGTCCGTAAGCACCCACGGAACGTCCATAGTTCCAGCCAAGGCCATCCTGTCTGGTCATATCGGGCAGGAGTTTAAGGTATCTTTCGGCAAAGGTACGCAACTTAGGTAGTTTACGATCCTTTAAATGTACATTGGCGTGGAGCTGTAGTGCCTGACGAATGAAGATGAATGAGAGCAGGCCGTAGAGGTTGTAAACTCCGTGGGTACCCTTGGGATCGTCATTACAAAATCCGCCAGTGCCATGAGATTCAATACGCTCAACAAAGCGATCAATCACTTTTCCGGTGTCGTCCTTTTTGGTCAGCCCGAAACTAAAACGAGCCACAGACTTGGCTATATTAAAGGCTTGAAAATGGTCTTCGTGATCACTGCGGGATAATAGGCACTCATCGAGTTGCTCTCGGGTAGGATCAGTCAGTCTTTCCCAAACTGGATTTCTTTCCTTGGATGCACCAAAAGACAATAAACCAAGGGCTGCGTAGGCAAGGCCGTTCTCGTGAGAATCTTCGTTGAATGCCTGTTGAGTTACGCAACGTGCGGAAAGATCAAAAAGATCATGCCCTTCGAGTTCGACTTCACCGGAGGCTCGAAAAAATTCTCCAATGGCAAGGGCGGCATGGCCAGGCTCGTCGGCGCGAGGTTGTTCACCGGGGGCAGGGCTTACGGTGCCGTCTGGATTAAGGTGCTTGAGGTTATTGCCGAGTAAGGACCTCGCCAGGTCCAGGCATTGATTAGAAAAATTCTGCATGAAAATACCGGTGCGTGGGTATGTGAATAAAAGGTTAGAAAATGCGGTTTTAACACTCGATTGTCAACGCGTTAAGCCGTCTTGATCAGGTCAAGGAAATCTTGGTTATTTTTCGTCTTGGTCATTCGCTCCAATAAGGTCTCCGTAGCATCGATGACCTTCATCGGAGACATGGCTCGTCGGAGGAAGGATGTTTTTTCCAAAACCTTGGGGTCGAGCAGGTCTTCTTCTTTGCGCGTACCCGATGATGCGAGGTTTAGAGCAGGCCAAAGCCGGAGTTCTGCAATTTTGCGGTCGAGTACGATTTCGCAGTTTCCAGTACCTTTAAATTCCTGAAAGATTAATTCGTCCATTTTGGAACCTGTCTCCACGAGGGCAGTGGCAATAATAGTAAGAGAACCTGCCTCTTCAGAATTTCGGGCGGAAGAAAAAATCTGCCTGGGTTTCTCTAGGGCTCGCACATCGAGACCGCCGGTCATGGTCCGGCCACTTTTCCCAGATGCTGCATTGTAAGCACGGGAAAGTCGGGTGATCGAGTCCATTAGCAAGACGACATCTTTTTTGTTTTCAACCAAACGCTTGGCACGCTCGATAGCCAATTCAGCCATGTTTAAATGACTTTTAACCTCTTCGTCATTAGAGGAGGCAAAAATTTCTGCGGGCACAGTCCTTTTGAAGTCAGTAACTTCTTCTGGGCGTTCGTCGACCAACAATACCATAAGGTGACAATCGGGATGATTTTCTTCAATTCCCTTGGCAATGTCGTGTAGAATTGTGGTCTTGCCCGCACGGGGTGGGGCAACGATCAAGCCGCGTTGCCCTTTTCCAATCGGGCAAAAAAGATCGATCATTCGAGTGGTCATCCGCCCATCCTTGCACTCGATGTTCAGTTTTTCCTTGGGTTGTATAGTGGTTAACTGGTCAAAGCGGAAAAGGGATTTCCTATCCTTAATCGAAAGTCCGTCTACTGTATGTATGAATCGGACTTTTGGACTTGGTCGGTTTGGGTTCTGGATAGCATCGGCTTGTATGAAAGAGCCTCTTTTAAGCTTGAAACGACGAATCAATTCTTTGGGCAAAAAGGGATCGTTTGGGGTGGTCTTGCCACCCCTTGCGGGATCAAGCAGGACACCAGATTTGTTTTCGATTATGTCCAACAGCCCTTCGACTTGAAGCGCATCGGACTCAGTACGTTCATTTTCGCTCATGCTGAGTGAGTTGGGTTTTATCAGTAAAGTAAATGACTGAAAAGAGAAGTGAGGTTGGGAACAAAATTTATTCTTCCCGGAACAGATCAACAACTGATCTGTTATCTAAATAAAACTGCGAAGTAGTATGCAAGTCAACCATGGAAAGTGGGAATAGGTTGGTTCTTTGGCTGATAATCGATATAGCATAATTGTCTGATGAAGAAATTTTATCTCACCACCGCGATCGATTATGCCAATGGTTCACCTCACTTGGGCCATGCTTATGAAAAGATACTTGCCGATGTTATTGCTCGGATAAAACGGTTACAGGGAACGGAGACTCGCTTTGTCACCGGACTGGACGAGCATGGGCAAAAAGTTCAGCAGGGTGCTGATGCTGAGGGGATTGAACCACAACAAAGATGTGACCGGATTGCTGAGGAGTTTAAAGAGATCCTATCCACCCTAAAAATCTCCAATGACGATTACATCCGTACGACCGAGGCGAGACATAAGAAAGTGGTCTGTGAACTTTTACAAAAGTTGTATGATGCCGGAGATATTTATCAGGACGAGTACGAAGGGTTTTATTCGACCCGTGCTGAACAATTTTTGCAGGAAAAAGATAAGGTAGATGGGGAATGGCCCGAGATTTTTGGAGAAGTCACCCGGATAACCGAGAAGAATTATTTTTTTAAACTAAGTAAATACCAAGGTTGGTTGGTGGAACACATAAAAAGCTCTAAAGATTTTATAAAACCTGACTTCCGAAAATCTCAGGTTCTGGAATTCCTTAAAGAGCCCCTGAATGACTTGTGTATTTCACGTCCGTCTGACCGTTTATCCTGGGGAATTCCGCTTCCTTTTGATTCTGGTTTTGTCACTTATGTATGGTTTGACGCCTTGGTAAATTATGTAACAGCTGCGGGATTTGGGACCGATGAATTTTCTGATTATTGGCCGGCGGACCTTCATGTCATTGGAAAAGATATTCTTGCTCCGCCCCATGCAGTTTACTGGCCCATCATGCTCCAGGCATGCAACCTTCCAATCCCTAAACAAATTCTAGCCCACGGTTGGTGGACGACATCTGGAGCCAAGATGTCTAAAAGTACGGGAGAAACAGTCAGCCCGTTGGCTTTGGCTGATCAATACGGAGCAGATGCATTTCGGTTTTTTGTAATGAGGGAAATGACTGTGGGCCAGGATGCGGAATTTTCTTTGGAGCGTTTTTCTTCCCGCTATAAAGGAGAGTTAGGAAATGACCTGGGTAATTTGGTAAGTCGTTTGTTGCACATGTGCCACCAATATTTTGATGGTATTGCCCCAGATCAGGAACTTCAGGAAGAATGGGAAGAGCGCTTGCAGGAACGCTGGCAGGAAACCTCAACCAAGGTTCTTCAATTGTTTGAAGGATTTCAATTTCACCAGGCTTTGGAAGAAACAATTGGGTTTGTTCGGGCAATCAACAAATATGCAGATGATCGGGCACCCTGGAAATTAGCAAAATCTGATGCCCCCGAAGATGTTCAGGCTTTACGGACCAGTCTTGGAACCATGCTCGAAGCATTAAGGCTGGCCAATGATCTTCTTGCTCCAGTCATGCCTGGTGTTCATGCCCGCATTTGCAAATGCTTGGGGCAAAACCCAGTGGAAAAATGGGAGGGGCGCCTTGATTGGGGAAAGCACTTAACAAATGTGAAACTGGGAGAAAAAATTATCCTTTTTCCAAGAGATTGAACCACCCTAGCTTTGCTGAAGGGGTAGAAATTTAGGAATCTTTCGTTTCCTCGCTGGGATCAAGGAGGCGGACTTCTGTTAGGCCGATTCGAGTCTCATCGGCTTCAAGAATGGTGACCTCCAAATTTTTGAGCCTTAAGGTTTCGTAAGCCTCTGGAATCTTTCCAAACTCCTGGGTAATAAGTCCCCCAAAGCTCGTTACCTCTTCCTCTTCATCATCAATATTCAAGGCCTCGGGTAATTCGTGCAGGGGAGTAAGTCCAGAGATTTTCCAACTTTGTTCGTTAAGTTGTTCGATATCTGCTTCGTCCGCATCGAACTCGTCTTGAATTTCTCCGACCACCTCTTCAAGAATATCTTCAAGGGTAATTACCCCGTCAATACCTCCAAACTCATCTCCAACCAAGGCCATATGTACCTTCCACTTCATCATTTTACGAAGGGCCAGGGGTAGGGGGTCTTCAGCAGAAACACGAGCAGGTGCTTTGGTAATAGACCGAAGGGATAGTTTGTCGGGTTCTTTCCCGAGCAGGCGAAACGCGTATTTTACATGAATAATCCCCAGGCAGTGATCTAAGTCCCCTTCGCAAAGAGGCAGACGGGTGTGACCACAGCTTCGAGCGATTTCCAGGTTTTTTTCCAGCCCGTCTTGCCAGTCCAAAATTTGTACTTGCTTGCGAGAAACCATCACATCCTGAACCTTCAACTGTCCCATCTCCAAGGTATTACCCACAATTTCAGCAATATCTGGATCAAGGTTTGAACCCTCCCTGGATAAGGTGCGTATATGATCGGCGACTTCGTTATCTTCATTATTTCCATTTTCTCCATTATGGTCTGAGCCGAAAAAACCTTTTTCGATACGCAGGAGGAGCGGAGTAAAGGGCAGGGCAAGAAACCGGGCAAAGAGAGTGAAAGGAAAACCAATTTTTAAATGTAAGTGGCTTTTGGATCTGGAGGTTAATAAGCGAGGAAAGATCCCAGAAAAAATACGCTCTGTGAAAAGGGCGACGAAGAAAGCAACGAAGCCGCCAAACAAAGTACTCTCCCCGGTCCAAATGTTAAGGACTGAAAAGAAACCAACAAATACCTGCAAGGCAGAAAAAAGAGCCGATTCCACATGCAATGGGCGGGCATGGTTGGGCTCCTGAAGCATGGATTCGAGTAGTTTTCCAGATCGTGAGCCCTTCCCGGGGGGGGTGGAAATCCCAGCTCGAATACGATCAATCATCGATCGAAAGACACCCAGGTAAAGTCCAATTGCCAAAAAAAGAGCCCAGATGGTAAATAGAGTGAAAGGAGAAAAGAGAGATTCTATCGTTGTGATCATAATTACGCCCCAAAGATCGTCCGAGTTTTTTCAAGAGCGGTCAGGAGGCGATGGTTTTCTTCTTCTGTGCCAACAGAAAGGCGAAGGTAGGGAGCAAGAGACGGGCCCAGGGCACGAGTAATTATGCCCTGCTTTTGTAATTCGGTAAACAATCCCCGCCCGTCTCCGGGCTTGGACAAAATAAAGTTCGCCTGGCTGGGTAGGTACTCGATTTCAAGTGCTTCAAGTCCCTTTGCAAGTTGTTCCAGTCCGTCTGCATTTCGCTTCCGGCACTGCGTAACCCAAAGATCGTCTTCCAGTGCTCCAAGGGCTGCTGCCTGTGCAATTGCGTTTACATTGAAGGGTTGTCGTGCCCGTTGTAGCAAAGCAATCATCTCCTGGGCACCATATCCATATCCAATTCGTAAGGCAGCAAGTCCATGAATTTTTGAAAAGGTACGAAGGCAAATTACTTTACGACCTTCTTCAATCAAAGGTCGAAGATCAGGAGGGGAATCAAGGTACTCCGCATAAGCCTCATCAAAACAGAATATTACATGTTCAGGGAGTGAACGAACGAAGGTATGAATTTCTTCTTCTGTATTTGCGGTTCCAGTGGGGTTATTAGGACTTGGAAGAAAGATAAGCTTTGTATGTTCGTTCACCGCCTGCCTCATCTTATGAAGATCGTGAGTGAGTCCGGGCATTTCGACTTCCACAGGTTTTGCACCCATCAGCAAGGCGACCAATTTGTAAACCACAAAGGCATGCTTGCCACAGAGAACTTCGTCGCCTGGCTGAAGAAAGACATGTCCGAGTAATTCGATGATTTCATTGGATCCATTGCCCAATACAAATTGATCTGAACCGAGCAGATGAAGGCTGGACAGTTTATTGATTAACTGATGACCTGAGCCGTCCGGGTAGAGGTGAACTTTTTCCAGGGAAGTACGGGCGGCTTCTTTGGCAAGTTTTGATGCTCCCCATGGGTTTTCATTGGATGCAAGTTTGCAAATTTGGTCGAGGTGAAGACCATATTCCCGAGCCACCTCTTCGATAGGTTTGCCGGGTTCGTAGACAGGTTGGTCCAGGATGCGAGGATTCGCAAGTTGGGATAAATTCATTGAGTAGGTATAATCCTATCTTTTCCGCCTTTTCGTGCAAGCAAGGAAAGTGGGGGTATTTTCTCACCGGAGTTACACTCTCGGGTTGTTACTTGGAAGATATTTTTTTATCCTAGGCAGGAAATGAAAATTGCGGTTATGGGTGCATCAGGTCTTTTAGGATCGGCGGTCTGTAGGGAATGTCTTGCTCGGGGTCATAAATTGCTCGCTTATGCAAATCGTTCCTGGGAAGAGCCCAAAAAAAAGTATGGGGTATCTTCATTACCAATGGAAAAATTCGATCCGGTAATGCGCGAATTCTTCGACCAATGGCCAGATGCAGTAGTTAATTGTGCCGCGATTTCATCTCCGGACATGGTGGATAAAAACCCGGACTATGCCCGCTTGATCAATGTGGAGGCGGCTCGTCAATTAGCTGAGGTTTCTGCACATTTGGGTGCCCGCCATCTGCAAGTATCGACCGATATGGTATTTGATGGAACCTCCTCTCCTTACCGTTCAACCGATCAGACCAATCCATTAAGTGAGTATGGACTACAAAAATTGGAGGCTGAAAAACAGGTTCTTGCCACCACCGATATAAATTTAGTGGTTTTACGGATTACCCTGCTTAATGGAAACAGTCCGCGGGGAGACCGTAGTCCTCACGAACGCATTCTTTCAGCCCTGGCAAAAGGGGAGGAACCAACTTTGTTCACCGATGAGTGGAGGCAGACAAGTTCGGCGGAAAATGTGGCTCAATTAATTGTGGAATTAATCGAGCGACCAAACCTCAATGGTCTCTTTCATTGGGCAGGAGCCGATACCATTACTCGGCATGAATTGGGTAGACGAATCTTGCAGAGGTTTGGATTTAAGGAGGAAAGACTGGGCACATCTACATTGGCTCAATCACAGGAAAGAGTGGGCGACCGACCAGGCAAACTAACCTTTGAACTTGCACCCTTGGTCAGCAAGGTAAAGACGCAGCCTGCGACTATCGATCAGCAACTCGAAGAAATGCATTTGCCTCTGGCTCTTTATTCTTGGTACCGCGAAAATGTGGACGATCCAACCTGTTATAACCCCCGATTTTAGATGAGTTTATATCATTTACCTTATCGCCGGGAATCGGGCCCGGAAAACATGGCTACCGATTGGTGGATGTTGTCACAGACGAGTCAGTGGGCGGGTCCAATTTTTCGAAGGTATGGTTGGGACAGGCCACAAATTACATTTGGATACGGACAAAAAGCCAGCTGGGCCGAAAGTGAAACTGGAGAGCCTTTGCAGAATATGACCCGGCGCCCAACCGGTGGTGGAATTGTCAGGCATGGGAGTGATTTAACCTACGGACTTGTTCTTCCCGTTGGTAGTTTGGGAGCAGAAATGCCCCCGATGGAATTTTATGGAAAAATTCATCAGCGATGGGGAGAGGCTTTGATCGAGCAGGGTGTGGCCAATTCTTTGATGCCCTGTCCGGAAAAATCCAAAGGGGGTATACCTGGGGATTGTTTTCGCGAACCCGTAGGGCGCGATCTCATGGATGAGATGGGTACCCAAAAATTAGCTGGTGCTGCGATGAAACGAACCCGGAATGGCGTACTGGTTCAGGGAACTTTAGACCTGGGCAAATGGCCCGACCTTAATCACCTTCAAATTGAAATAAAATTTCTGGAATTGATCGCCCGCGATCTAGCAGAAAAAATCGTCGTAGAAGATTGGCCCGAAGAATTAGAGCTCCAGCGCCTAGAACAGGTAAAGACCTTTTCTTCCGTTGAATGGACTAGGGATAGGAAGCGTGTTTAGAGTTTGGAAATTACCGAACCAAGGTAAGGACATTTTCCACATGCCTGGTCTGGGGAAACAGATCAAATGGTTGGGCT
>JABBBW010000115.1:13859-32538 GCA_018607205.1 Opitutales bacterium
GGTAAGGACATTTTCCACATGCCTGGTCTGGGGAAACAGATCAAATGGTTGGGCTAGGATAGGTTGATAACCCGCCTCCAAAAGAATTTGAGAATCCCTTGCCTGAGTCGCTGGCTCGCAGGAAACATAAACAATTCGTTGGGGTCCAAACTCAATGGCCTGGCGAAGAAAATCGGGGTCGCATCCACGGCGGGGTGGATCAATCACGAGGGCCGCAGGCTCTGAAATCCCCTTAAGTTCATCAAAGATGGAACTCGCATCTCCCAGAAAGAATTGTGCATTATCAATTTGATTAATCCGGGCGTTGGTACGAGCACCTTCAAAGCCTTCCCGACTAATTTCAATACCGACAATTTTTTTAAAGCGAGAAGCGGCACTCAGTCCAAATAGACCTCCCCCGCAATAAGCGTCGACCAAAAGCGAGATTTCATCTGTCTTGGATTGTTGAACCACATGTTCAACCAATAGTGGCAGAACGAATGGATTGTTTTGAAAAAATTCACCTGCCTTGAAATGAAAAATAAGACCCCCCACTTTTTCACTGACTAATTTTTTTGGGTCGGTCACCACCCCCTCAATGACTTCTCGGAGCAAGAGGGTGCCTCCACGTTTCCTTTTTGGTGCATTTCTTAGTTCATCACGGGCGGCAGGCAAGGCTTCGTTTATTGCATCGGTTGCGATGGGGCATGCTTCCACATCGATCAGTGCACGACGGGAGCCCTGCCTTAAAAAACCAATATTCAATTCCCTACCTTGGCGACCACCTTGAAAGTGAGGGGTCAGTTTGGAACGGTATCCATATGGCTTGGGGGAAGGAATGACAGGTTCCACCTTAACGGATAATCCACCTAACCGTACGAGTGAGTTTTCAACCTGCTGACGTTTCCATTTTAATTGAGCCTCGTAAGTGGCTCCCTGGTATTGGCAACCTCCGCAAGAACCGTATAATTTACAAACCGGTTCCGTCCGATCTGGAGAAGAGGTAAGTACCTCTAAGAGGTCGGCCTCAGAATAATTTGAATGATTTCTGAAAACTCGGGCTTTCACGCGCTCTCCTGGCCAACAGTAAGGAACTTGAATTACCCAGTCTTGATCTCGGCCAATACCAACCCCAAGATTTGTGACATCCGAAATCTCTAACTCGAGTTCATGATGGTAGGGGTAGGGGTTGGGAGAAAATCCTTTTGGCTCACGTTTCATGCAGTTGCTTGTCTTAACGGGCTCGCCCTTGATCGGCAAAACCCTTTTTCTTATCTTATGACTAATGCAACTATAGAGAGCCCCACTAATTCGCGGATCAAGGAATTGGTAAAGTTGCGAGAATCTCCTCGCCGACGGCGAGAGCGGGGATGTTTTTTTGTTGAAGGAGCCAATGACCTGCTTGCCTTAGTGCGTGCCGGTAGGCAGCTAATCGAATTCTATTTTTGTCCATCTATGGTTGAGCAGTTTGGAGAATCTTCGGCGTTGGAAGAACTTCGAGAAATGGGAATACCTGGTTGCGAGACCTCAGAAATTGCTCTTGCCAAGGCTTCTTACACGTCGGGTACTCACGGAATTATTGGAGTGTTAAGGACTTGGGAGCTTGGATTTGATGCCTTTTCAGTTAAGAATGATGCCCCTCTTGTGGTTTTGGACGAAGTGGAAAAGCCAGGAAACCTTGGAGCAATTCTACGCACAGTTGAAGCCTTTGGGGCGGCGGGTGTGATCTTGTCCGATCCAGCAGTAGATTTTTTTAATCCAAATGTAGTACGGTCCTCAAGGGGTTTGTTTGGGGGCATGCCAGTGGCTATGGGAACCAAGGGGGATGTTAGAGAGTGGTTAAAAAAATCAGCCAGGCATATTGTGGGGACAAGTTCGCGAGCCCAAGAAATAATGGGAAATAAAAAATTTCCCGCGGGTACAGCCTTTCTTTTTGGAAGTGAAAAAGTTGGACTTGGTGAGTTTTGGCAAGACCAGCCTGATCAATGGGTTAAGATCGGGATTCAGGGGCATGCCAGTTCTCTCAACTTGAACGCCAGCGTGGCTTGTTTTTTGTATGAATACAACCGAATGTCTCTATGCTGAATGGAAATTTTTTTGCTGGGTTAGCTTAAAAATTTTGAGGCAAAATTTAACCCCCTATAAATTACGCAGCCATGGAAGAGTTTTTCTTAACGCCTCTTCCATCGAGAGAAGGGGTTGGTAGCCAAGATCCCTTTTTGCAGCTACCTCGGAAAACCAATGATCGTGGGCAAGTTGGCAGGCCACAAAACGGGTCATGGGTGGTTCATCCTTAAGGGGCAAAATTTTCCATGATTGTTCCATAAGCCAACCAATGTTGTAGGCCGTTTTATAGGAAATGAATTTATTTAACGGTGCGAGATGTAATTCGGCAAAAACCTGATTCAACCAATCCCACAGACGCACGGGTTCATTTTGTCCAATGAAGTAGGGGGTTGCTCCCAGGTCGGGATTGGAGATCATGGCATCGAGGGCACAGAGATGGGCGTGTACCACATTTTCAATATGAGTCAGGTCGACCTGATTTTTTCCATCTCCAATAATTCTTAATCTTCCCGCACGGTGGCGTGCGACCACTCGGGGAAGAAGATGGGGGTCGCCAGGTCCCCAAACTAAATGGGGTCGTAAAGCAAGCGTTCTCATCCCCGCAGGATCATCAGCGGCAAGAACTGCTTGCTCGGCCAGAGATTTGGTCGAGGCGTAGGGAGAAAAATCTTCCTTTGAATAGGTCAAAGATTCATCCCCTCCCCGTATGGGGTTGGGAGAAAAAACAACGCTTGGAGTGCTCGTATGGATAAACTTGCAGACCTCATATTCTTTGCAGGTTTGGAGTAGTTTTTCGGTGGCAACCAAGTTTGCCAGTTTGTAATCAAGATATTTTCCACCCACACCAGCTTTGGCTGCGACATGAAAAACAACCTCTGTTTTTTTAAACCAATGTTTGGATAAAGGTTTCTTGGATAGATCGTGGCTATGATAAATTAATCCGGGCAGAAGTTTTTCTTTAGCGGGATTAACGCTCCTGCCTAGAGCATGAACTTCATGGCCTCTTTTAAGAAGTGCATGCGCCAAGGCATTACCCACAAAGCCCATTCCTCCGGTAACCAGAATTTTCATGTTACTTTTCCCAACTTTGGTTTGCGGGCAACCCAGCGGGACCATTTGCGCGAGAGGGCAAGCCTATGAATTTTGGCATTATGTCGGGCATCAACAGGAATTTTTTTCTCAAAAAAGACTCTTTGAATCTGAAACTCTGGAAAGGAATCCTGGCAGGCTTCAAGAATTTTCCGGCGCAATACAATTTCACCATGCTGGCGAACTTGTGATCGGACCGGCTCGACGACCAGGCAGGGTTCCTGCATGGGCGACTTCCCAAGTCCAATCAGGGCACAACGCTGAACAAAAGAAAGTTGGAAGATTGCAGGTTCGCAACGTTCAGTCTCGATGAGTCCATTTGCAGTGTGTATGCATTCCGCTTTACGACCTAGAAATCGTAACCTCTTGTGTTCGTCGATATATCCAAGATCGCCCATCCTGTGGTATTCGGCTTTGCCAATTTTAAACCGTGCGTCACAGGTTGCTCCAGGCATTCGATCGTATCCCGAGGTTACCATCTTTCCAGATACGCAGATTTCTCCAACTACTCCTTTTTTTAAACCGTCAAAACCTTCCGGATAATCGGGCAATGGAGCTTGGGTAATATCAAGAATACGAACCTTCGCACCGGGTATAGGTGTTCCGACCAAAGAACCCTTACCTTTGAGTGTCGAGCTCTTACAATCGGAAATCTGAGAGCTATCAGTAGAGGAAACGGGAAGGGCTTCAGTGGCTCCGTAAGGTACAATAACCTGCCCATGAGGTAGGCATTGACTGAGTTGTTCGGCCAAGCTCGGGGGCACGGGGGCCCCGGCGAGAAAAAAGCGATTTATTTTATTTAAGGAAGTGCCCAAATTTTGGCACTCATTTGCAACTTTCTCCCCGATTACCGGAGAGGCAAATGCAGTGGTGACATTATGATCAAGCAGAGAGCGTACAAGTTTGGCGGGATCGGCTTGAGCTGGGCGGCGTGGATCAATATCAGGGAGAACCGAGGTGATACCGAGAGCTGGATTAAATAGGCCAAAAATTGGAAGGGTGGTAAGGTCAACCTCACCAGCTTCCATACCAAAAACATTTTGAAGTGCATTGATTTGAGCGTCAAAGGTGCGGTGTAAATACCTGACTCCTTTGGGGTTTCCCGTAGACCCAGAGGTAAAGACGATAGCAGCTAATTCATCAGGCAAGGTCCTCTTGGGAATGAAGGATTGCTCCTCCTTTTTATTGAAAGTGTAGAGCCCAGGTCGCACCAGGTAGCGGCGACGAACAGTACGAAAGGAACGTGGGAGTAAGCGGCTCAGCCAAAAGGCACGAGAGATACCAACCATGGCGTTTGGCTTGGTTCTTTGAATGCAGGAAAGAAAGGACCGGATCCCCATTCCCGGATCAATGACGACGGGAATGGCTCCCAGACGAAACAGAGCAAATGCCCAAATAATTAAACCTGGCCCCGGGTTTACAAAGAGCAAAGTTTTATCTCCTGCGGATATGCCTGAGTTCACAAGTTCACTCACCGCACCGTCAACGGCATGGTTAAGCTGGGAAAAGGAAAGTGGGGAAAACTTAGGACTGCCTGCACCCGAGACTAGGGCAGGTTGGTCAGGTCGCTGCTCAGCTGTGGATGAAAGATATGTGGCAACGTTTTGCACCACATCTTTCATCTAATGGACCTTGGGGTATGAGTTTCGCTTTAGTTGCTTTCCGCTAACCAACGTTCCGCTTCGATCGCAGATTGGCAACCCATTCCAGCCGCGGTGATGGCTTGTCGGTATACATGATCAGCACAGTCGCCGGCAACAAAGACTCCAGGAATTGAAGTTTTAACCATGCTGCCATTTGCAGGAACAAGATAACCGTTGGTATCGAGATCGAGGATCCCTTCAAAGGGTTGAGTATTGGGTAGGTGTCCGATGGCAATAAAAACACCCTTGCAGGCAATTTCTCCAGCCTCTCCACTTTTCAAGTTTTTAGTTTTGATCGCTTTGACCCTTCCATCTTCACCGGGAAGTATTTCTTCCACTGCTGAGTCCCAGACTGCTTCAATTTTTTCGTGGGCCAGAGTGCGCTCAGCCATAATTTTAGATGCCCTTAGTTCATCTCTTCGGTGGACCAGGGTAACCTTTGAACAGAAGCGAGTTAGAAACAAAGCCTCCTCACAGGCGGAATCTCCCCCACCAATTACCACTACTTCCATGTCCCGATAGAATGCACCATCGCAAGTTGCGCATGTGGTTACACCCTTGCCCCCGTACATTTCTTGTTCTCCGGGGATGCCAAGTAGGCGAGGTGCGGCTCCAGTAGCAATGATCACCACTTTGGCTTTGTAAGATTTGTCTCCGGAATAAAGAGTTTTGCAATCGTCAGAGAAATCAACGCGATCAATGAAGGCATTTTCCACGCGGGCACCAAATTTAGTCGCCTGTTTACGCAGGTTGTCCATCAAATCATAACCATCCACTCCTTGTGGAAATCCTGGAAAATTTTCAACTTCCGAAGTAGTGGTAAGTTGGCCACCGGGTTGTTTGCCCTCTAATATTAAGGGATTAAGGTTTGCTCGGGCTGTGTAAATACCAGCAGTAAATCCGGCACATCCAGTTCCTAAAATAATAACGTTTTCCATAATTCTGTTCTGTTGGTTGATCGAAGTTAAAAAAAAAAAAGATTTAGGGTGGCGATGATGGCAAATCTTTTCGTATAGGTCGAGGAGATGTCTTGGTTTGATACACATTGTCATTTGCAAAGTTTCCACAAAAAGGGAGAGCTTGAAAGTGTTCTTCAACGGGCTGACGAAAATGGGGTTAGCAGAATGGTCACGGTAGGAACCTCTCCAGGAGACTGGGCAGATTACCTCGAATTATCGATAAAATACTGTGGAAGAATAGATTACTCGGTTGGACTACATCCAGGATATGTTGATGAAAATTGGGCAGACCAAATTTCGAGCCTTCCTACTTTTTGGCAAAGCAACAAAAGCCCAGTTGCTTTGGGCGAAATTGGATTGGATTATTTTCGACTTCCCAAAGAACCTGAGCTTGCTGAGCAAATTATTAATTGGCAAAAGGAAGCGTTGCGCCGGCAATTGTTATGGGCTCGTCAATTTGATTGTCCGATAATTATTCATTCCCGTGCTGCATTCGATGATTGTGTGGAAGAAATTGATCGTTCTGGAGTAAACTGGGAAAGGGTGGTCTTTCACTGCTTTACTGAAGGTGTTGCTCAGATAAAAAAACTCATGGAGCGTGGAGGTAGGGCATCCTTCACTGGTATTCTCACCTTTCCTAAAAATGATCAATTATGGGATGCGGTAAAATACCAAGGTATAGAAAAATTGATGGTGGAAACCGATAGCCCCTACTTGGCCCCAGTTCCCCATCGAGGAAAAAGAAATGAGCCCGCTTTCATTAACGAGGTTGGGGAGTACGCATGTGCTTTGTTGAATGTAGACGCAGTGGACAAAATCTGGGAAAATTCAATGAATTTTTATCAACTTCATGTTTGACAACTCAAGGCACTTAAATCCTCTTATCAGTTATAAATTTAATTGATTTAAAAATTTTCTCAGTAAATTTAATTAATATATTCAGCCAAATAAATTTTAATGGAATCTTCTAGTGACGAAGAAGAACTCTCAGAAGTTCAAAAGCGCATACTTGCCAAAAATAAAGTTAGGCAAGAAATAGCTGATCATAAAACTAAGCTTCGATTACTGAAGAAAAAATACAAAGAAGGTCATAATGTAAGCCAAGATATTGATGGTGCTGAAGGTTATGTTGAAGTTCTCAAAAAAGAGCTAGTTTCTATTCAGGAAGGTAGCCATTCCACCTTTTTGGCTGCTAAAAAAACCATTTCACCAAAGTTCAATGTTGATACAAAAAAGGGCAAAATCCTATCTAATATTCGCACCTTGGCTAAAGGTATCAGAGAGAGTGAAGCCTTTCTGAGCGGTGGTGGCAGGACGCGAGAAGAAAATGAAGATGTTCGTAAGAAACTGGAGGTGCTCAGGGCCGATCATGCTGAGGCCCAGCAAGAGCTAAAAGCTCTGAGCCAATTTAA
Organism: Opitutales bacterium; assembly: GCA_018607205.1. Classification (GTDB taxonomy): domain Bacteria; phylum Verrucomicrobiota; class Verrucomicrobiia; order Opitutales; family Seribacteraceae; genus Chordibacter; species Chordibacter forsetii. Next base: position 21,009 of record JABBBW010000115.1, read on the forward strand.
CCATACCAGGTTTCTTGAAATGAAAGAGGCCCAGCAGGAACTGACTGAAAATGAAGATGTAACGGTGGAAAATATCTCAGATGCACCTGAAGCAGTTGAAAGCCTTACACCCGGGGTAAAGCCGAAACCCACCGAGACCATGACAGACTTTAATCCACCTCCGATGATTTAATCTGATTGTCAGAAACCTTCCCCTAGATCTTCTTTTTTTCGTCTGCTAAGATAGTTACCTTTGCGGTTCCGCCTTTTACTAATGATTTTGCCCGCCTGATTGCTTTTGCGGTAGATAAGGTTGGGTTACTGGGGACAAAAGGAAAGATATTCCTTCGATTCATCCGACTAAGAGCACCCGAATTTTTTAGGATACGCAGACAATCCTTACGAATTTCACAGAGAATGACATGGCAGTCTTTTTCACTTAGATATTCTAAAAGTTCTTCGAGGGCTAAGACCGAAGTGGCATCCATATTATGGGCATTGAGCATTTTTAGAACTAATACTTTTTGATTTGGGTCTTCGCCTACTCTACGAATTTGTTCATAAAATAAATCGGCCGCGGCAAAGAAGAGTTCACCCTCTACATGAACAATAAATACTTCCGGTTCAGCACGCTTGGTGAGTGCTGATGCTTCAGCAAGATCACCTTTCTTCGTGTAGCCGTATTCAATCAATTGGGGCTGGGCAACTTTTCGTAAAAACAAAAGTACAGAGGTGAGAACCCCGGCAAAGATTGCCAATTGAAGAGAAAAAGCCAGGCCCACCAAGAGTGTAACGGCAAAGGCAAAAGCATCTGAACGTGTGGCTCGGGCAACCGTTCGGATTTGTCGGATCTTTACCAGGGAAATACCAATAAAAATGACTAGAGTGGCTAAAGAGCAGATTGGAATAAACCGAACAAGATCATTGAGTGCGAACACGCCAATAAAAATGACCAGTCCTGTGATTAAATTTGCGAGGTTGGTGCGGGCACCGCTTGCCACACTTAAGGTCGAGCGAGTGAGAGATCCAGATGCAGGCATTCCAGAAAAGAGTGAACATCCAAGATTTCCCATGCCGATGGCAAAAGTTTCCTGATTCGAATCAATTCGACCTCCAGAACGGGCAGAGAGAGACTTACCGATGGATAATCCTTCGAGTAAGCAAAGCAGGCAAACCGCTAGAGAGGTTGAGAGAATAAGGGGGCCGTGCTCCATTAGTAAATCGAAGCTGGGAAGCATCAACAAATCTTTACCAATTGAAAAACTTTCTAATCGTATAATCGAAAAACCGGCATTTTCCATGTAGTGCCCAGCGATAGAGGCTGCAATAAGGGCACCGGCTACGCTTGGAAGCGCTGGAGATCGAAGCTGAATTAAAAGATAAACTGCAGCCGTGAATGCGCTTAGAATAATGGCTGGCCAAGCGATTAAATCCAAATGGGTAATAAGGAAAAAAAGAATGCCCAAAAATGTTGAAGGAGGCGTATCTTCGCTTGTCGAGATTCCCATAACATGTCGACCTTGATTGGCAATGATAAGGCAAGCCGCTGCAGTGATGTAACCAGTAATCACAGTACGGGAAACAAATTGAACGATGAAAGAGATGCGGAAGAGGCTGGCTAAAACCAGAAAAAGTCCGGAAGTGAATAAAATCACTGGAAGTAGGAGTAAGGCGGAAGAGTTGGCTAGACCATTAGTTCCAATTAGGCCAACGCTTGCAAACGCACCAAACAAGAGTACGGCAGTTGCATTGGTTGGTCCCAAGGTAATAAACCTCCCCCCGCCAAAGATTCCTCCGATCAAGGCGGCAACTGCGGATCCCAACAAACCATAATGAATGGGAAGTCCGGCAACTAAAGCATAAGCCATACCCTGTGGAATCGCCAAGAGGGCAACATTAATACCCGCTTTTAAGTCATTAGATGAAGGGTTCGAAAAAAGCCCCTTTCTCATTCCCGGAATTTTGGGAATGAATAGATTTTGTAAGGGGGTAAACTTTTGCCTCTGCATATTGTCTTCCAAGTAATTTTGATGGGGCAGCCTCGATAACCCTTATTCGGGAGTGCGGTAAAGGGTGTAGGAAGATTTACAGGCAATCCATTTTAAGGATTCGTCTTCATAATCTTTGTGAAGGTTCGATGCCAGGATTTTAATTTGTTTGAACCGTCTGATGTTTCCACTTTGTGAAAGAGCTAACTTCGCATCGGATATATGATCAAAAATAGTCTTTTGCAGGTCTTTTTTTCTGAGCAAAAGTTCAGAAACAGTCTTTTTAAGATGGTCAATAGCTGAGACTACCTGCTTTTCCAAGTCTTGGCTGGTGGAAAGAATGTTTTTTTCGACTTCATCGCGGGTAAACTTATTAAGAGTTTGATCGAGTCTCATGGATTTTAATTGTTCAAGAATATTGCCAAGTTGAGAAACCTGCCCGAAATCGCGAATAGGCGGAATGTGCAAATACTCCATAGGATCAAGCTTATCTTGGTGAATCTCTTCAATCTTTACCAGATGGTTTTTATGTAAATTAACTTCATCTTCCACTTGCATGATTTCAGAACGGATGGCCATCACTTCAACACTTTCTTCCGGCGATCCTTCTGTTTCTTCTTGGATCTTTACTTTCAGTTCTTCCATTTGGCTTTGAAGTTCCTGATGTTTTTTAAACTTTTCACTCAGGCTTAGCGGAAGTGGAGATTCGATAGTCTCGGATTGAATTAATTGATTATAAGTGCGTATCATCATTTCAGATAATAAATCAGCGGATCGATTGGAATGTCCTTTGCAAATCACTTCTAATGAATTTTTGGATCTAGGCCGGATCGAGATAAGTGAGGATAAGATTTGTCGTTCATTGCCGTCTAAAAGTTCGCTAGTAAAGGGGCTAAGGATTAGTTCTTTGGCAACGGGGCTTTTTTCCAAATCTGTATATAAAGTGTTTATCAACCCTGCTGACTCCAACGCTTCTTCATGAAGTAACAGAGCATAGGGCTCGGCAATGCCCGACTCTAGGGTTAACAAGATTTCGGCCCATGTAGTGGAGGTGGGTACTAAAGGTTCTTCGACACTTTCTTTAGAGGTTTCGATGGACTGATTAGTTAATACAAGAAGTGAAGATTTAGACCTTTCTTCGATTTCGTCCATAAATGAGGCATAAAAAAACACAGCTACACTTATGATGATTAATGCGATACAGTGCCACGTTTGCATGGAAGATTATCAAAACTAAGAAAAGGTTGAAAGGCAACCCCGTGGTTCAGGCCTTTTCTATCGTCATTGACGTTGGCTTAAAACCACATTCCTTTAGACCTGTGTCTGAAAACTCCGTTTCTTTTGAATTTTCTCAAAATCTTGTTGGGATCCAAAGAAACCTCTATGCATTTATCCTAAGCTTACTTTCCAATCGAAGCGATGCAGAGGATGTTCTTCAGGAAACCAATTTAATCCTCTGTAAAAAGTCACAGGAATATAACCCTGATGGCAATTTTCGTTCTTGGGCTTTTAATATTGCAAGGTATCAAGTGCTTGCCCACCTCACAAAGAAGCGAAGGAGCAAAGTTTGCTTTAGTAATGAATTGACTGAGGCTCTGGCCAGCGAGGATTTCGATATTCAAAGGCATCAACTTACTCAAAGGGCATTGCAGATTTGTTATGACCTATTGCCCGATCATATGAGAGAGATTGCCAAGATGAGATTTAAAGAAGATGCACCTATGAAAGAAATTTGCAAAATCCTAAACCGTCCAATCGGAGCGATTTCAGGAACTCTTTTTCGTATCCGTCAAAACCTTATTAAATGCGTTCAATTGAAGATTCCTCAGCTTGAAATTGAGGAAGAATCCTGAAAAATTTAAATTTTCGGTATCATTTTGTGAATAAGTGCTAATTAAGCATACATTCAACATGAATACACCAACAACAGATGATCAACTAGTTCGCTTAACAAGCAAACTGTTGGATGGAATGATTTCCGATGAAGAACATTTACATTTAAATCAAATGTTAATGAGTTCTCGCAGTAATCGATTACGTTATTTGGAGGTTGTTCGCATCGAATCTTTGTTGCACTGGGAGCCAAGTAGTATGGACCTGCCTGCGCGTGAAGAAAAATCATCTAAACTGATTTCCTTTCCTTTGTTCGCCTGGGTTGGTTCAATTGCAGCAACCCTAGTCGCCATGATTGGTATTTGGTGGGCATTTCGCTCAACCTTTGACCACAAATCTCAAATTGCCGAAATTCATCATCAGTCTGTTTTTTCTGACGCTGTAACTTCTGCCAAGCTTGCCAATTCCTCCTTCAATCCCAATAAACGAGCCTTAGATAAAAAAAACCTATTTAAACCCTTTAACGAATTGAGTATCCGCCCATCTGCTCAAGAGCATGCAAGAGAGGGCATGGAAATTTTGCGTTCGAATGATCGCACGGCCCAAGGTGGAGCATTTGAATTACACGGCTTAGTTAAAAGATGGAATCGTGAACCCTATCTTAACATACCTTCCGAGAAGGGAGTTCTACCGGCATCGGGGTCAAAAATGTTAAGTTTTGAAAAGATGTCGATAAATGTGGAATCTCAAATCGCTCATGTTGAAGAAACTGTACAGGTTTTGGATGTTCGCGAAGCACTTAAAAACAACGGGGGAACAACGGCTCGTATATTTGCTGCCGTCAAATTTAACCAAAGCTTTGGAGCATCCCAAGAAGGAGCCGAATTTGGCCTAACCTTACAGGCATTTAAAGATAGAGGAAATCTTAGCGAACAGTCTCTGGCGAGAGTTGAAAAAAACTTACCTTCCGACCGAGACCCCAGTACATGGAATGAATTAAGTTCTGAATTCGAAATACCGGCTAACGCCGATTACATAGTTGTTTCATTAAGTGCCAAGAAGTATGGACCGGATTCTTTACTTGCAAATACCAGCAGTTATTATTCTGACGATCTGGAATTATCTCTTTTACTTGGTGATCAATCAGTAATCGGACCTATCTAAGTTTCAATTAGTAATTTTCTCTCCGAAAAGCTTTTGCCTTTAAAAGGTTAGGCAAGATTGACTTTAATGTAGTCCAAGTCAATGAATTGACACATGAAGTTGTTTTTCGTCTCAACCATACTTTTCTTCATTCTTAAATCTACTCAAGGTTCGGATTGGCCAACTTATGGCGGCCCTGATCGAAACCATCAATCTCAAGAAAAAACTTTGCGATTGGACTGGGGTAACGAAGAGCCTCAGGTTTTGTGGAAACTTGAAGTCGGGCGGGGCTATTCATCTGTAGTGGAAGCAAAGGGACTTGCTTACACCCAGGGTTACAAAGATAACCGAAATACACTTTATTGCGTGAATTCCCAAAACGGTAAAGTTTTGTGGACTCATACATATGAATCTGGACTCGGAGACAAATATTTCCAGGGAGGTACTCGATCCACTCCAACGATTTTTAAGAATAAGGTTTATTTGCAAGGGCACGAGGGTCCGTTGTTTTGTTTGGATGCCAACACGGGAAAAGTAATTTGGCAAAGGCATCTAGTGGATGAACTTGATGGAAATTGTCCTACTTGGGGATATTCTGGATCACCCCTAGTCGTGGAAAATAAAGTCATTGTTCAAACTGGGTCATCCGATGGATCTTTGGTAGCCTTGAACATAACAACCGGAAAGGAAGTTTGGAGAGGCGGAACCGCGGAAGCGGGTTATGCCAGCCCCTACCTTCGTGCTAGTAATCCTTCTGAAATTGTAGTGTTCAATCAATATGGTTTATCTTTGCACGATCTGCAAACGGGGGAAGAAAAGGTTTCCTACCAGCATAAAACCAGGTACGAGGTCAATGCTGCTCAACCAATGGATCTTGGTGATCAAGTCTTGGTTGCCAGTGGATATGGAAAGGGTGCTGCTTTGTTAGATCTTAAAAGTTCTCAGCCCAAGGTACTTTGGGAATCTGACGGGGTTGCTTGTCAAATGGCCAGCTTGATTCATCTAAATGGGTATGCTTATGGCATTCATGGTCAGACAGGTGCCAATGCAAAACGTGCCACTCTCTTTTGTTTGGAACTTAGTGATGGGAGGAAAATTTGGGAAGAGCGCGGTTTTGGTGTGGGTACAGTTATACTGATTGATAAGACCTTGGCTGTGCTGAGTGATCGAGGTGAGCTTGCCTTAGTCAAGGCTTCTTCAAATGGCTTTAATGAACTTGTTCGTTTTCATGTTCTTGGGGGTAAAAACAACTGGACTCCTCTAAGTTATGTCAATGGCCGCATGCATTGTAGGTCGAGTTCTGGAAGTTGGGTATGCTTATCAATGGGGAAGTGACTAGTTGATAAATTTCTAATTGAAAGTGTTGCTAGAAAATTTACTGACCTTAGCCCAAGCAGGTTTGACTTAAAAGTTCCTAAGGTTACCAATTTCAAATCTGTTTAATTCTTATTTTTTTTAAAATACTGATTCATGAAATCCCAACTGCATTTTTTCTTAGCTATTGTTTTGTTGCTCTCGGTAAGCTCATGCATACGCCTTGGCTCTCCACAGCAAACCACCATTAAGGCAACGAGTACGCTTCGTTTGGAAAATAAATCGTCCGACTGGCTGTTTGCCCGTGGTGATAAGGGCATGGGAGTTTCTACCGAAAAAGGATTACCTGATGAATTAGCTGGTACACTTCTTTGGACACATGAAATACAGGGTGGGGGAGTTCCGGTAGTGGCAGGAGGGAAAGTTTACCAATTTGGATATTATGGAAGCGGAGAACAGGTGGAGGAAAGCCTAACTTGTTTAGATTTGAAAAGTGGTGAATTGATTTGGGACCAGCGGCGGCAAGATTTTATAAGTGATATTGTTTATGATCGATATGGGGTAGGATCAGCCTGTGTTGATCCCCAATCTGGAAATGTTTATTTCCAAACAAGTGCAGGTGAACTTCTTGCCTATGCAACCGATGGTTCTTTGTTGTGGGAGCGCTCCTTAATGGAGGAGTTCTCCCGACTCACTTTTCCAAACGGCCGAACAGGTGGTCCTTGTGTTGACGAAGGATTAGTCATTTTACACGCCATTACTGCAAACTGGGGAACTAATGGACCAGCGAGGGACAGGTTTTATGCATTCGATAAAGAAAACGGGGATCTTGTTTGGACTTCCACTCCTGGTACCACGCCCAAAGACAGTTCTTTTGCCCCATTGGTTTTTGAAAACTTAGAAGATGGCAGAAGGGTTTTTTACAGTGGTACTGGCTGCGGTCATGTGGTCTGTGTGGATGCCCGAACCGGACAACCGCTTTGGCGTTTTAAAATGTCTCACGGTGGAGTGAATGCAGGTGTAGTTGTGCATGAAGATTTAGTCATTGCTGTGCACGGCAAGGAAAATATCGATAGTTCTCGTATTGGCAGGATGGTGGGTATTCGAAAACCATTCAAGGTGCCTGTACTCGGAGAATCCATTCTGGAACTTGACAGGCAAAACGAAGCTTGGCGAAACGACGAACTTGAATCTTTTACCAGTTCACCGGTTATTTACAAAGACCGTGTCTATACCACCGTTAAAAAGGGCGAATTATTTTGTAATAATGCACGGAGTGGTGAAACCAACTGGACTCTAAAACTTTCGCCTGATCAGATCCATGCAGCCCCTACATGGGCAGACGGTAAATTATATGTACCTATGTTCGACGGTCAGGTTTCGGTGGTGAAGGACCTTGGTTCTGAAGCTAAACTCCTTAGCCAACTTGATCTAGGGAGTGCGTGCTTGGCCCCACCATCAGTTGCTCATGGGAGAATTCTTATCCAATCTAAAAAGAAACTTTATTGCTTTGGACAGGATATAAAAGCAAAACCTTTTAGGAAAAAAGAAGTAGATGAAAGCCCCAGTTCTGACAAAATTGCTTCTTTGCAAATTGTACCCTCTGAGTTCGCTTTGCCCGCGGGCAAAGAAATGAATTTTCGGGTTTTTGCCTTGGATTCGGCAGGTTACCGGATCAAACAACTAGGCGATGGGTTGTCTTGGGAAAAGTGGATTCCACCTACTGCTAAAGTTAAGGCGGAATTAGATGGAAACCTTTCAACCACGGGACCAGGTAATTTGATTGCCTCCCCGCAGGCAAAGCTTTCTGCGGGAGCAATACGAGCTTCCTACCAAGGATTGCATGGAGTTGCCCGGGGGAGAATACTGCCGGTTTTACCTTACGAAGAAAACTTTGAAAACGGATATAAACTTACCCAACAGGCAAGCGATGGGGTGCCATTTTCTTATCCGCCATTGCCTTGGTTGGGTGCTCGTATGCGTTGGCAAGTACAGGACCTCGATGGAGAACGTCTAGCGGGAAACACTTTGGACCGTGTACTTTTTCAAAGAGCCATGAATTTTGTAGGGCACTGGCAGGCGAGTAATTATATCGTGGAGATGGACGCCAAGGTGGATGGAAATCGAAGAATAAAGTCTACCATTGGGGTGGTGAATCAAAGGTATATTTTTGCTCTTGTGGGCAATTCAAACAAACTCGAGGTCGTTTCTAATTACGATCGTTTTCAGAGATCTGTCCCTTTTCCAATCGAGGCCAACAAATGGTACCGTTTAAAAACTCAAATCGATTTGCAGGAAAATGGATCAGGAATGGTTCGGGCAAAAGCGTGGCCAAGAGATGAGCCTGAACCTGAAGCATGGACTTTGGAGGAGTCGCACGCTCAACCCCATAAGCGGGGAGCCCCCGGAATATATGCCCTTTCGCCTCAAAGCAAAAAGAAAGTATATTTTGACAATCTCTCCATTTATCCCAAACCCTGAAAATTGACCGAACCTTAATCAAGCGATGAAGTATCCATCCATTTTATTTTTATTCCTAAATGCCTTTATGGCAGCAACTGTTGTCTATGGCGAAGATTGGCCTGTTTGGGGAAAGGATGGAACGCGAAACATGGTTTCCACTGAAACTGGGCTGACTTTGGAATTTGATCCGGGCAAAATGCTCGAAGATGAAGTCGTGGATATGAAAACCACACAGAATGTTAAATGGGTAGCTAAACTTGGCTCGCAGGCCTACGGAAATGTGACCATTGGAGAGGGAAAAGTTCTGGTTGGAACCAACAACGAATCAACCCGTGACCCCAAGAAACAGGGAGACCGGGGGGTGGTGATCTGCCTGGATGAAAAAACGGGTGCCTTTGATTGGCAGTTGGTCATTCCTAAACTTGGAGCCGGTAAGGTAAGCGATTGGGAATATATAGGGGTCTGTTCTTCTCCAGCTATCGAAAATGGTCGGGCTTATGTTGTGACTAATCGTTGCGAAGTGGTATGCTTGGACCTATCCGGTTTTAAGAACGGAAACGATGGCCCTTACACTGAAGAGGAATTATATGTTCGTCCCAAAGGATCCCTTGATTCATTGAACCTCAAATTGGATGCCGATATCATTTGGCGTTATGATATGCGAGACGAGCTAGGCGTCTTTCCTCACAATGTGACCAGTTCATCTGCTTTGATCGTTGAGGATCGATTATTCGTCGCAACTTCTAATGGAGTTGATTGGTCGCATACCAATATACCCAGCCCTCTTTCTCCGAGTTGGATCGCTCTCGATAAAAACACGGGTGAACTTATTGGAGAGGATGGTTCTGGGGCAAGTGAACATGCCTTGCACGCAGCTTGGTCTTCTTTGACATATGGAAAAATTGACGGGCAGGAATTATTATTTTGGGGAGGAACTGATGGGTTTCTTTATGCCTATCCCAACAAGACTGAACAGGACGAGGAGGGCTTTGATCTTTTCTTACCTTTATGGAAAGTCGATTGTAATGAACCGACTTTCCGGAAGGATAAACAAGGGCGAAAAATTCCTTATGCTACCCCTCCAGGTCCCAGTGAATTGATTGCCACACCTGTTCTTTACCAAGGTAAAATATATTGTTCAATCGGTCAGGACCCAGAGCATGGAGACGGGGTAGGGCGTCTTTCCTGTATTAATGCAAAGACAGGAGAAGTTATTTGGAAAAATACAGACATTGGCAGGACGATTTCTACACCATCGATCGCAGATGGGTTGGTCTACCAAGCGGAATACGCGGGAATTCTTCATTGTTTGGATGCCGAGACTGGAGAGGTTTATTGGACCTACGATTCGTACAGTAGGATATGGGGGTCCACTTTATTGGTGGATGGTAAGGTACTTTTGGGGAATGAGGATGGAGATTTGCTTATCTTTGATCATGGAAAAGAAAAGCCTGAGCCTAAGACTATAAATTTGGGTGCCCCTATTTACAGTTCCCCCGTTGTGGCCAACCAGACCCTCTATGTTGCCACCCAGACTCATCTTTATGCCATAGGCAAGTAGCGGAGGCTTCAGTAAATGTCAGTCCATTCCCAAACTGTACCGATGCGAACCTTTTGGTTATTCTTTTTGGTTTTACTGTTTCTTCATCAAGATTTTTGGAATTGGTCTGATGAAAGTTTGGTCGGGCTTGGTATGCCCATTGGATTATTTTATCATGCTTTATTTTCACTCGCATGTTCGGCCTTGGGGGTTTGGGCAGTCACTCGTGCATGGCCGACCGAATGGGAAAAATACGCTGAAGAAAAAAGCCCACCTTCTACGAAATCCAACCAGATAAAAAAGGGGGATTCTGAGCAGTGAATGTTTTACTAATCATTTCAGGCTATCTTTCTTTACTCTTACTTTTAGGATGGGGAAGTGGTCGGATGTTTCGGGGAACAAGCCGTGATTTCTTTGTGGCCAGTCACAGTATTGGTCCGTTTCTTCTGCTGATGAGTGTATTTGGCACCACTATGACTGCCTTTGCTCTTGTTGGTTCGACAGGAAAATCCTTTGAGCGTGGCATTGGCACCTATGGTTTGATGGCATCGATCAGTGGTTTAATACACATGGCGATTTTCTTTCTTATCGGTATTCGCTTATGGGCTTTGGGAAAACGGCACGGCTACCTAACTCAAATCCAGTTTTTTCGGGCACGATTTGAAAGTGATGGGCTTGGTTACATCTTATTTCCGATTCTCGTTCTTCTGGTAGTTCCCTATCTTTTGATCGGGATTATAGGAGCGGGTAAAGTAATTGAGCCCGTAACCGCTGGGGCTTTTCCCGATTTATTCACTAACCCTACGATTCCCGCCTGGGTCGGCGGAATACCTCCCTGGTTAACTGGCTTAGTCATTTGTATCGTGGTTCTAACCTATGTTTTTCTCGGCGGTTCGCGGGGAGCTGCCCTCGCTAATGCCTTTCAGACAGTAGTTTTTATGGCGATGGGAATAGTTGCCTTTTACTTTGTCGTCCAATCTCTTGGTGGACTTGAGCAGGCGGGTAAGGTGCCCATGCGTATAACTGAAGACGGGTCATTGGTTCAGGATTATCGATTTGATCAAAAGGCAGGGATTTTATTGGGACAAGACCCACCAAAAAAAATTGGTCAAGTCCTCAACTTTACTAACTCCAATTTGACCGATCGTCACCCCCATCTTGGTCGTGATCCAATCGTGGTGGAATTTAAAAAGAAAAACCCAAAAACTGGAGAGCTCGTTCCTTTTGAACGCGAACTGGGTATACCTTTTATCACTTTTGTGACTTACCT
>JABBBW010000160.1 GCA_018607205.1 Opitutales bacterium
TGAAGATCGAAGATGGGGATTCAGGTAAGCAAGTTGGTGTAAAAATGACTTTGACCGCCCAGGGATGTGGCATGGGCCCCGTGATCGCCGATGATGCCAAGCAACGCATCCTTGCTCTCTCCGAGGTCGAATCTACCGAGGTTGAGATCGTCTGGGATCCACCCTGGAACCCCCGGATGATATCCGAGGAGGGTAAGAAAGTTCTGGGATTGGAGTAGTTTCTTTTTTTCTAAATTTTAAATAAACCCAAAAAAGCCCGGTCAATTGACCGGGCTTTTTTATAATAAAAATATGAAGATACTCTGAGGCTTACTTAGCCTTGGAACGAATCTTTCCTACTTTTTTCCAGCGCCCTGACTTAGCAGAGTCAAGTACTGCTTCGCAGATGTACTGGGTTTCCAGGGCATCGCGGAAGTCTGGGCGTAAGGGACGCTTTTTGCGGGAACCATAACCGGCTACAAAGTCGGCGAATTGATTGATGAAGCTGTGTTCATATCCGATATTAAGACCTGGAACCCACCATTTATCCATGTAGGGGTGCTCTCCACCATCGGTCACATGGATGGAACGCCAACCACGTGTCTTGGGATCTTCCTTATCATACTCGTAGTAGTCAAGTTTGTGAAGGTCGTGCAAGTCCCAGAAGAGGGAACCGTCTGCTCCATTGATTTCGAAGGTGTAGAGTGCCTTGTGTCCGCGTGCGTAGCGGGTGGACTCAAAGATGGCAAGAGATCCGTTGGCAAACTTGGCAAGAAAAGCACAGGCATCATCAATCGTGACCTTTTGCTTCTTTCCGGTTGCAGTATGCACACGTTCCTTGATGAAGGTCTCCGTCATGGCACTGACTTCCACAATCGGACCGTTTAACCAAATGGCAGTATCAATACAATGGGCGAGTAAATCCCCGGTCACACCGCTTCCTGCAACTTTCGCATCCAAACGCCACAATCCTTCTCCTCCTTGGGGAAGGTCAGTATTGATGGTCCAGTCCTGAAGGAAGTTAGAACGATAATGATAAACCTTTCCCAAGCGACCTTCGTCGATCATTTCTTTGGCCATAGTAACCGCAGGAATACGACGATAGTTGTACCAAACCATGTTGGAGACACCCGCTTTTTCGACTTCGCGAACCATTTCTTCACCTTCCTTACAATCTAATGCGAGGGGCTTTTCACAAAGAATTGCCTTGCCTGCTTTGGCTGCAGCTATGGCAATTTCATGGTGTACATTGTTGGGAGCAGCGATGTCGATGACATCAATGTCATCGCGAGCGATCAACTTTTTCCAGTCGGTTTCAACTGATTCGTAGCCCCACTGATCCGCAAATGACTGAGCCCGGTCTTTATTGCGGGCACAAACGGCAGCGAGTTGGGGTTCATACTTCAACTCCGGAAAGAAGTTGGGTACTTTACGGAATGCGTTGGAATGGGTACGGCCCATGAAGCCATATCCGATCAGTCCGATGCGCAAGGGTTTTTTCTTAGCCATAGATTCTGAGTAGGTTTGGTTGGGTTGGGAGGAAACCGCTTAAAACTTTTCGGTCCTCAGGATTTACCTTCTTCAAGCTCTACGGGTTTGTAACCCCCGCGTCCCTTGAAGTAGAAAATAAGTGCAAGATAGCAAATGAGCATGAAAACAGGGAAGATAGCAACGCTAGCCAAGGAAGCTTGCTTGCCTACCTGAATGCTGTGTTTGACGGTATCTTTTTCATCACCTTCCAGAGAATCAACCTTCGCAAGCTCAACTGCTGTGTAATCCCCTAGGAAGTAGGTGCTGTCCTTCGAGATTTTACCGTATGTTTCTTCATTAGTCTCAGCAATGACAGACTGTTTGACTGCATCTTCAGCCATTTTTCCAATCACTGGACCGCCGAGGATGCCAACCGCAAGCATACCGATACCGGCAATCGCATTGAGGGTAAGTGCTCCACCCTTCGGACATTGCTCTGAGACTACACCGAGTGTGGTGGGCCAGAAAAAGGTTTTTCCGAAGCCATACAAAGTAGCGAATACAAAGATCATAAGTAATCCAGACGCAGAGCTGAGAAGATAAAGTCCTGCAATAGCGAGCACAGCAGATGTAGCTAGGAGACCTAAAGGTCCGAGTTTGGCAACAATAGGCCCAGCAAACCAAAACCTGAGAACCATCATGATTGCAGATGTGTAAATGAGAACCCAAAGGCCATTGTAACCAGCTGCCGTCATAGGTTCTTCCATCAATCCAGAGATGGCACCGTCTGTACCAAGTTCGGTGGTAGCCAGTGGGATCATGATGAGACACATAAAGATAAGCAGAGGACGTCCAAGTGATTTGCAGTAAAGAAAGTAACCAATGGTGGAAACTGCAGTTAGAATGTAGACTATATTATCACTCCATCCAAACACCATACCAAGCTGCCTGTAAATTAGGTAGCCAGCAATTAAGGCACCAATGGCTCCAAATTCAGCCAACATTTCTTTGTAGGAGGTACCAGAAGAAACCCGCTCATTAACAGGAAACTTAGCATTTAAAAGCATAACAAGGTAAATGACCGCAGGGATAGCGATTAAGTAAATAAGAATTCTCCAGTCTTCTGCAGCTTGTGCGCCGAGGAGAATGGTTAAGATACCACCGATAACCAAACCACCTGGCCATCCAGCATGGAGGATATTGAGCCACTTGGTTTTGTCTTTTTTAAACATGGTGGCCACAACTGGATTGATAAACGCTTCTACGGTACCATTACCAAGACCGAGTATTACCGAACCCAGGTAAAGTTTGTCATAAGCTTCAGATTGAGCTGCTTTAAGTGCGTCTCCAACCAAGCCATCGGCCATAACAATGCCGTATGCTTGGTAAGCGAGAACTGCGTAGAGGGCGTAGCAGACAAAACTGAAGATCATAGCCAAACGATAACCAACCTGATCGATAATCAGACTGAATACGATAATACTGATGGCGAACGGCCAGATTCCTGCACCAAAAAGTTCACCAGCTTGTACTTGGTTTAATCCAAAGGTACTTGGCCAAAAGGGCTCTGCGTTTACAAGGAATGCCCTTGTTATGAAGGCAAAGGCAGTTGTGATAAGGGCGATGAAACACCCCCAAAACAATTTCATGTCAGGTCCTGATTCTTGGTTACTCATAGTTTATTATTGGGCTGGTTATAGTAGTAATTAACAAGGGTAGCTTGCCCCACATAATTGCAAATGGTGAATTCTTGGCAAGCTCGAATCCGCTCTTACCGCGGTAGCAATAATTAATCTACTTGTTGATTTTTGCCCAACTGTCACGCATCGCAACTGTTCGGTTAAGCACTTTTTTGCCGTCCTCGGCCTTATCTGAATCGAGGCAGAAGTAGCCTACACGTTCCAGCTGAAATGCTTGTCCAATGGAAATTTCAGTTACCGATGGTTCGACCAATGCGTGGTGGATGATTTCCAAGGAGTCGGGATTTAAATTGTCAGTGAAATCACCTCCATCTTCCACTTTTTCCGGGTCGGGCTTATTGAAGAGACGGTCGTACAAACGAACTTCACAAGGTTGTGCAGTGGAGGCATCCACCCATTGGATCGTACCTTTAACCCTTCGCCCGTCTGCGGTTCCTCCGCCCCGGCTTTCCGGGTCATATTCGCAGATTAATTCCGTGATATTTCCCTCCTCGTCCTTCACGACTTCGGTACAAGTCACATAATAAGCGTATTTGAGCCGGACTTCACGACCAGGAGACATACGGAAGTATTTTTTGGGCGGGTCTTCCATGAAATCATTCCGGTCTACATAGAGTTGTTTTGAAAAGGGAACCGGTCGGGTGCCCGCATCGGGATCTTCCGGATTGTTTACCGCATCGACGGTTTCGGACTTATCTTCTGGATAGTTGGAAATGGTTACCTTCAAGGGATCCAGTACTCCGAGTCGGCGGGGGGAGCACAGGTTGAGATCGTGACGCAGGCAATGTTCAAGCAATTCCACCTCGATCACATTTTCTCTCTTCGCTACACCCACTTTTTCACAAAAATCACGAATCGATTTGGAGGTGTATCCTCTGCGGCGCATACCCTGAAGGGTGGGCATGCGAGGGTCGTCCCATCCATTGACACGACCTTCTTCCACGAGACGGAGCATCTTGCGCTTGCTCATCACAGTGTAATTTAGGTTAAGGCGGGCAAATTCAATCTGTTGGGGATGGTGAATGCCAAGGTTTTGGCATAACCAATCGTAAAGAGGGCGATGATGCTCGAATTCGAGCGTACAAAGAGAATGGGTGATGCCTTCAAGGGAGTCAGATTGTCCATGTGCAAAATCATAGGATGGATAAATTTTCCATTTATCTCCCGTTTTTGGATGTTCCTGATGTATAATTCGATAGATCACCGGGTCTCTTAAATTGAGATTGGGTGAACTCATATCAATCTTTGCCCGCAGGGTTTTGGTTCCGTCCGGGAATTCTCCAAGGCGCATCTGTTCAAAGAGTTCGAGGTTTTCCTCGACCATACGTTCCCGAAATGGACTGTTCTTACCGGGTTCAATCAAGTTTCCGCGGTGGGCTTTCATTTCTTCAAATGATAGGTCGCAGACAAATGCCTTGCCTGCTTTGATTAATTGAACTGCCCAACTGTGCAACTGGTCGAAGTAATCAGAGGCGTGAAAAAAGCGGTCTTCCCAATCAAATCCTAACCATCGAAGGTCATCCTGAATGGCCTCTGCATATTCAGTTTTTTCCGCGACTGGATTGGTGTCATCTAAACGCAGGTTGCAGAGGCCTCCAAATTCCTGGGCAATGCCAAAATTCAAGCAGATGCTTTTGGCGTGACCAAGATGAAGGTATCCATTGGGTTCGGGAGGGAACCGGGTATGTACCTTCCCATCGTTCTTGCCAGCTTGTTGATCTTCTTGGATGCGGGTACGGATGAAATCGAGAGGTTTTTCTGCTTCAGGTTCGCTCATTGGTAATGAAAAGTGGGGATAATTTTAGAAAGGGTGAGGAAAGGGACCATTAATCAATTCGCTCGCCGTATCGGTTTGCATATTCCTTTTCCAGTTTCTTGATTCCCTTTTTGCTCAGGCCTTGTCCATTGGCGGATAATAATTCGAGCGCGTGGCGCAAACGCATGCGGGTAAGATCAGGTCCGAGAAGAGCAATTCCATCAAAGAGGGGAAGAGAAACCGTGCTTCCGCTCATAGCCATGAAAAATAAGGGGAGTA
>JABBBW010000122.1 GCA_018607205.1 Opitutales bacterium
ACTGCACCTGACACACCTCCACATCGGCATTTTTTAAAGAAGGTAAAGAGAATCGACCATTTTTCACATCCAGGGCAAGTCCCCAGAAAGAAAGAGTCTTCTCGTAAAAAGATTGGCGTTTAATCACCGCATTTCGGTTAATTTCACCCCCTTGCTTTCCCCACTTAAAATCGGTTGGATCATCCTCCTCCACTAACCAAATCACATTGAGGGTAGTTGAGGGGGAATCAGTCCAGGTAAAGAGAGCTTCCTCAATACCCCGGCGGGCCTGAGAAAATTGAATAAGGAAGAGGAAAAATAGAAATGGTACCAAGAATTTCATACTCGTATTTGATTATTCTGAATTTCCATTCACTGCAAAAGCAGAGAACCGGCAGGCATAACCAATTGAATTTTTATTTTTTTGATCGGTGGTTCGCAGGGTCAGGGTGTGTTCCCCCTTCGACAATTCTTTTTCGAGCATATAGATCCATGGAATATGAAGACCACGACTCCACTTGGTGAATTGATCGAGTGATTTCCACTCTCCCCCGTCGATCTGCCACTCAATGATACCCACATCAGGTCCCGCCACCATGGGTAACCCAATCGCGGTTCCATTAAAGGTGATTGATAATTCTGCACCCGGCTCCAAAGCCTCGAGGTAATCAAGCCCTCGATCATGTTTGCGTACACTTGCCTTACCAGAACCTTGCCAATTTCTCACCACTTCCCACCCGTTTTTCAATTGGGCGAGGGATATCGGATGCAAGCCCGCCTGGTCATAGGAGCGGGCATCGTATCGGCGGCCAGATTTGTGGGGCACCAACTGCCCGGTAACCGACCCGACCCATGCCCGGTCAAATAAGCGGTCAATCATACCGGCATACGCCTTGTGCCCGGCAGGTTTGGGGTGACAGCCTCCAAATGTTTGCTGGGAAAATTCCCCGCTCTCAAACCACTTGGTCACCTGCCTGGCCTGATCAATCGCATTGATCCCATACTGCAAAGAAATGCGGTCGAGGGCTGCGATCTGCCAGGGAGTGATTCCTTTGCGGTAAGACTCCACATAGGGCATATCGTAAAGGTACTGGGCAATGATATCGATATCCGGGTTGTGCCGGCGTGCCAGCAGAATTATCCCTTCGACTGCTTTGCTGATATCATCCCTTGTACGACCATTGTGTAATTCATTGACCGCAGATTCGATGAAGAGCAGATCGATTTTTCCTTTGGATAAGATATCGCGGTGCAAACGATAGGCACCGTAGGTGGAATCGGTCGAGCCGATGCCCGCATAGACAAATTCAAACTCGGTATCCGGAAAGCGTTTTTGAATCGAATCGGCCACATGCACACGCCACCCATTGGCTTCGGTGATGGAGCCCCCCAGAAAGGCCACTCTTCCTTTTTTGGTTTTGGTGAATACATGCTGAGAGTTTTTCAGGCCGCTGCGCAAATAGATGGGATGGGGATTGGACGGATCGTAGTGCTTACGGATGAAGTGGTATCCTACCTCCGGGTGCTTAACATCGAAATGGTGTCCATTGGCACGGTCACCCTTTTCAATGGAAATAACATGAAAAATGGGATGACCCAGCTTTTCCAGACGCTCCTTGAGCACATAGGTATTTTCCTTGGGTGGAACAATGGCATCATCCTCTGTCACGATGTGCATGATAGGGATACGGGCATCGACAATCGCTTGCAGCTTATCAATAGGGTTATCCGCATAAGCCAATGCCTCTACTTCGTTGGTAAACCCATACTCTATAAGCACGCGTTTCCATTCTCCCTTTGCTCCCTTCCCCTTTCCTTTCCCACCTGGCCAGCTCTTAAAGTCGCAAACGGGAGTATCGTTGTAGATACAGGCAACAGTTTGGGGGTAGTTTTTGGCCCAACGGTAAACATAGAGCCCTCCCCGACTGACCCCTTCCAGGGCCATTTTTTGATTCAATCCGTATTGAGTGGTAAGCAGATCATAAAACTCTTTCCAAATTGCCAAAGCCTTTGGGCTACCGAGCTTAGAACCAGTATTGATGTGGGCAATGTGGTATCCATCGGCGAGGAGCAATTCATCAATCTCTGTATGATAAGTGGGGAAACGGGCCCGCCAAACCCACGGTTTACCAACGGCCTGCGTTTTTGGTTCCACGACAAAGGCAGCATGCTCACCAACTTTAAAATCTGTCTTGGTGTATCCCTTCCATTTGCATTTCTTTCCTTCAAATCCTGCATAGGAGGAGACTCCGGCAAAGAGTAGGTATAAAATATATGCCCATTTTATTTTTCTGAATGTATCAATCAACATAGTTTCCTTTTTTACTTCCTGCCCAAAGATCGGACGAGGGAAAAGGAACAGTCTCCCCCTTTTTTTTAATACAGGTAGAGCAAACAAAAACGCACCTACCCTAGAGTAAGTGCGTTTTAAAATTTCCGACAAAAGTCGGAGAAAAGAGAGAAAGTTACTCGATATTCGCTCCAACAACGGATGCCATTTGCATCATATTGATGGTTTCACCTTCTTTTAAGTTGGTAAGGTCTGTGACTTTTCCAGTTTTGCTGGTTGTGTTTGTATTCTTGAACACAGTCAAAAGTTTAGCGTCTGCAACGATGAATTTACCTGCATTTTCAGGTTTACCATTTTCGGTCTTGGTCTGAAGCTTATTCGACTTGATGTATTCCCAAAGCTTTTGGGTAATTTCGGTTCGTGGAAGCTCGGTCTCTCCTAAGAAAGAAGCTAAGTCACTTTTAAGTTTAACGGGTTTACTGAGTCCTTTTGGTTCTGCCATTTGTTTTCCTTAGTTTTAGATTAATGTTAAATGTTCCGTGCCTTCGAATGAAGAACATCGATCGTTTCTGTTTTTGTTACCTAGTAAAGACAAACTAATTTATCCTTATGTGAACAACTCATGGCTGTTTTGGGCACTTATTAACGACTCAGAGGCAAATTTCACTCAAAACCCGGTTACAGGAAAGACTGGTACTCTGCTTCTCTCACTTTCCGTAGCTTCTTGCCGGTCGCCCCAAATCCTTTTTCAAGCTTGGGCATGGATACTGTAGATGCACCATCCAGGATTCCGTGCTTCACCAAAAAACGGTCGGTTAAGTCCACCGACCAGTAGAAGAAGCGATTGTATGGGTTCCTTCCGTTGCAGAACCCATGCTTTCCTTGATTCCCAATGTAGAGTTCGGAAACGATCTCCTTTTCCTTGAGCAGTTCGTGAAACTCGATCATCTCGGCAACGGATATAGCGGTGTCTGAACCACCGGCAAAGGTGATGAAGGGGGGAGACCCTTTCTTTACATGGTTCGGGGGGCATAGATCGGGCGTAGTCTTAAACCAGGGACAGGTCAGCACCACCACCTGAGGGACGCAGGAGATGGAAAGATCGTAGGCTTCATCATTGATCTTGGAATCGGTCAGGGTGGCAGTGGCGGCAGCCAACTGCCCGCCCGCAGAATCTCCCATGGCCACGATCCGTTTGGAGTCGACTTTGAGACGACCGGAGTTCGATCGCAGAAAACGAATGGCTGACTTGGCATCCTTGACACATTCCAAAGGCACTTGTACCTGGTCTCGGTTTTTCAACCGATAATCCACCGATACCGCAACCATTCCTCGATTACTCCAATAAGTACAGTCGGGCCAGTGCCAATTGCTCTCTCCCCCGTTCCAACTCCCGCCATGAAAGATAACCATGGTCGGAAACAACTTTCCTTCCAGCGAGTAACCGGAAGGCAAAAAGACATCCATTTTCAAATCTTTGCCGTGGACTGACTTGTATATCCATTGAGTATCGGGCTTACGACTATTCGGGGGCAAAGCCCAGACTACCTCATTTAAGAAGAAGACAGAGGCAAAGAAAAGAAAAGCTCTCATTGAAAAACAACCCCGGCGACGAACTGCTTAATTCAATGACTTAATTTCAAACTTACGAAACCAGACAGGTTGTCCATGGTATTGCAAACCAAGGTGCCCAACTCGTGGCATATCTTTAAGAGGAGTTTTAAACTTATTTTTAGTACCGTCCGGGTTTTTCTTACGCTCGGTCCACTGATCAATATTTACATCCACCGTTGTCTGCCCATTAACTGTTGCCTTAATGGACGGCCCTTTGCAGGTGAGTGTCATCACGTTCCACTCCCCATCTGGCTTACCTGCAGATACCGAGGCCTCCTTCGCATCGTAAAGGGAGCCGAGCACATGCTTGCCTGAGTACAGTCCAGGAGAAGCAATCTGAATTTCAAAACCTCCTTGGACCGGGTTACGAGGGTCAGTACGGAAAAAGAGTCCACTATTCGCTTTCTCGGAAGTTTTGTACTCAAGAGTGACCTCAAAATCCCCGAACTTTCCCTTTGTCCAAAGGATACCGCCCGGTGTCTTCGAGGTAGTAAGTATACCCTCAGCGATTTCCCAATGTTTGTTGAGCTGCAGGCTCTTGGCGTTCAGTAAATTCGTACTTTTTCCACTTTCAGCAAATAAAGCAGTAGCCCAAATAAACGATAGGTTAATTAATATGTACTTCATAATAGTTGATTTCAAATTACAGGTTATCGGCGATTAATTTGGGTCGATCTGTAGTAATCGATGCCACCCCCCTATTCTTTAGCTCTTTTGCAAGGTCAGTGCTATTAACTGTCCATACATGCCACTCATACCCAGCATCGAGCACCGCCTGAGAAAATTCCTCAGGAATAGAATAGTGAGAATCCAATCCATCAGCCCCAATGTTTTTTAAAGTCTGGAGGACTTCTTGAATACTAGGTGACAATACACCCTTCTTTTTACGAAAATGGCATAACCAATATGCCTTGTGGTTTACCCCAGCTTTTTTGAACTCCCGAATAACTTCCGTATTAAAGCATATCAGTATAACCTGCTCATCACTTAATCCACTCCGTTGAATTTCTTTAATCAAAGCAGGTACGATTTCCGGTCCACACTTGATTTCCACATAAATCTTTCCCCCCTTGGGCACAGTGGCAAATACCTGAGGTAAGGTTGGAATACTAGTCCCACTAAACTTTTCATGTTTCCAGGAACCCACATCAAGTGCCTGCAACTCTTTTAAAGTGGACTGAACAACCTCAAGGTTTTGGTCGGCCACCTTTT
>JABBBW010000058.1 GCA_018607205.1 Opitutales bacterium
CGGGCGTCCGGGCCGTACATATCAAGCACATGATCAGGTTCTTCCTTTAAATCAACGAGCTCGGGCACACTGGTTTGCATACGGTAGGCCATTTCGTACTGGGCAATACGGGCATCGATTTCCAGATCGCCACTTTGTGTTTTCTTATGCTGGTTAATCGCGGCAATACCGTCGAGCATATCGCGGCGCATACTCTTGGATATTCCGTTGGGGTTGGAAAGATAGAGCACGGGATCGCCCGCAGAACGGAACTTGATACCCTGGTGTTTGGAGGGCAGAAAGCCACTGCCCCAGAGGCGGTCGTAGAGGGCTTGGGGATTACCGTTACCCCGGGAGATCATGACCACATAGCCGGGTAAGTTTTGGTTTGGACTACCCATGCCCCAGTCCAACCAGGCACCCATGGCGGGTTTGCCAGGTTGTTGAGAGCCGGTGTTGATCGCAGTGATGGCAGGGTCGTGGTTGATCGCCTCGGTGTGCATCGATTTTACCAAACAAATATCATCGGCAATGGAGGCGGTGTGAGGAACTACCTCGCTGAACCAGGTGCCGTTTTGCCCATGCTTGCTGAATTCAAACATCGGAGCCACGCAGGGGAAAGAAGACTGTTTGGAAGTCATTCCGGTGATGCGCTGGCCATTGCGGATGCTGTCGGGCAATTCCTGCCCGTGGTATTTCCGTAATTCCGGGTGGTAGTCGAACATGTCGATATGGGAAGGTCCGCCGGACATGAACATGTAAATCACCCGCTTGGCAGTGGGCTTGAAGTGGGTACGTCCGAGGGTGCCATTCAAAGGAACGGAGCCGGGAGATCCCACGGCGCCCATGAGCGGGCCAGCAATGTTGGCGAAACCGAGGGCACCCATGCCCATGGCTCCGAGCTTGAGCATTTGACGACGGGTATGAAGTTGGTGAAGGTCGAGTGGATTCATGGCGATTTCTGAGTTTTGGATTATTCGCGGTTCAGGGTTTCATCCAGGTTGAGAATCATGGAGGCGAGAACTGTCCAGGTGGCGTGTTCATTGCGGTTTAAGGATTTGTCGCGTGGAGAGTCGCCCATGGCGAGCAACTGGTCTGCTTGGGCAGGGTTCTGATCAAAGACAGCTTTCTGTTTGTCGTATGCCTTTTTTATCACCTCTTGGCGCAAGCTGTCTGCGGGTCGCCCAGTGGCCAGCTCAAACATTCGGTTGACCCGGCTGGGCAGGTCTTGGGGGCTACTCTTTAGAACACGCTGGGCGAGGAAGCGGGAGGCTTCCACAAACTGTACATCATTGAGGGTGACCAGTGCCTGCATTGGGGTATTAGTGCGCTGGCGCTGCACAGTGCAGATTTCGCGGGAGGGTGTATCAAAGGCAAGCATCGCTGGTTGGGGGGAAGAGCGCTTCCAGTAAGTGTACATACTGCGACGGTAAATCTTGTTCCCTTGGTCCTGAACAAACTTGCGGTTGCGATCGAGCGATACCTCGTTCCACAGGCCAGCAGGCTGGTAGGGTTTTACTCCGGGTCCCCCGAATTTCTTATTGAGTAAACCGCTAATATGTAAGGCCTGGTCGCGCACAAACTCGCCCATCAGGCGAAAGCGGGGAGCCCGGGCGAAGTAGAGGTTTTCCGGGTCCTTGGCCAGGTGTTCCTTGGTGATGACGGAGGACTGGCGGTAGGTGGCAGAGGTCACCAATTGGCGGATCATCTTCTTTACATCCCAATCGCTCTCAAGGAAATCGGCGGCCAACCAATTGAGCAGGCCGGGGTGGGTGGGCCATTTCCCTTGTGAGCCAAAGTCGCTGGGCGTATCGCAGAGTCCACGGCCAAAGATAGTCTGCCAGTAGCGGTTAACGGTGACTCGGGGAGTGAGTGGGTTTTCTTTATCAGTTAGCCATTTCGCGAGACCGAGACGGTTCTTTTCCGATTCGGTTTTCATGGGGTGGAGGAAGTCGGGGGTGTTTGCCTGAATGACCTTGGATTTATCTGGCGAGGAGTACTGCCCACGAACCAACAAGTAAGTGTCGCGCATTTTGTTGGGCGGGTTATCCCCCATCACCATCGAGGTGATTTTGTTTTTACGAATATTGTTCAGGGCATTTTGTTTGTTGTTTCGGGCGGCGAGAAGGTTTTTGTACTCCTTATCAAAGCGATTGAGGTACTCGTCATGAAGCAGGGTGCGCTGATCGTTGGCGAGGGCATCGAGAGGCTTTGTAAAAAGTGGGGAGAAGGAATCCACTTTGCTCAGTTTCTCCACATCCTTGCGGTTAAGCACTCGGTGGTAGAGCCCAATCTCATCTATCTCTACTCCCTTTACCGCAGCACCGTAGTAGCGCCGGCCAATCCGGAAGGTTTTATCCGTTTGAATGGTGGCGTTGAGTTCATCCTGAGCAATGTCTTTTTGCTGGCTGGTTCCATTGATAAAGATATTGATGCCGGCTGCCTTGCCTGAGCCATCATAGGTTACACAAAGATGGTTCCAGGAATTAAGCGGTAGTGGAGATTTTGAGACCACCTTGATGGCATTGTTGGGATATTCGTGAATAATGTGCATGCCTGGGCGACCGCCCTCCATCCAAACATCATACCCGCGATGCTTCGCTTTTTCATCCATTTTGCTGAGCAGGGCACCGGATAGTTTAGTGGTAGTTTTTACCCACATTGACCAGGAGAAAGCTTGGTTGTGTTCCAGCACACCTGCAGTGGGGGACTCGATGAAGCCATCTTGCTCCACTTTGAACCCTGAAGCCACCTTGCCCAGTTCGGTCTGCTTGGCCTTGCCATGGATTACATACTTATCCTTTTGGTTTGTGCTGTCCACGGTTTGGTTGCCCTCGAAGGAATTAAAATCGATGGAAGAGACCAAGCCCTTAGGCGAAGGGATGAAGCGGTAGGAGAGTTCCATTACCTCGGCAATCTCATTTTCCATAAGGGCCCGGTTGTAGGCCCGCACATCATCGATATCAGTATCATTTAACTGAGCGGAACGGAACCTCCTGCCAATGTGAAAAGGCTTATCCGTAAGGATGCTGCTCTTCTTTAAAGTATGGTGCGGGTTTCCTTTGTCCTGCTTCTTACTGTTTACATAGATTTCCACCGAATTTGCGGAGGCTGTACCGTTGTAAGTCACACAGACATGCTGCCACTGATTTTGTTTGAGCTGGTTTTTCGCCACCACTTTGTGAGCGTTGTCGGGCCAGGCATGAATGAGGTGCATGCCGGGCCGTCCGCCTTCAAACCAAAGGTCATAGCCACGAAATTTATTCCCCTCGTCCATTTTGCCGATCAAGGCTCCGCTTAATTGGGTGTTAGAGGGCCTGACCCATGCACTTAAAGAGAAGGATTGATTGTGTTCGAAATCTCCAAAGTTAGGAACTTCGGCATAGGCATTTTTTTCGATTCTTATTCCGCTCTTGAACTTGGCATTGGCCACCTTGATGGGGGAATCCCGTAAAATCGTCGGCGTGGCTTCGGCTACCCCATGGTCCGATTGATTGTTCTCCAGGTCGACACGGTCGAATGGAAAGAAGCCCACCAGTCCATCAGGCTCCAGGACTCCTGGGTTTGTCTTGATGTCTTTCGAACACTGGGTAAACCAATTCTTAAAGGGGTCAAGGGATTGCTGGCGTCGTGAATTAAGTTGGCCCCGTGCATCCTGAAGGGCTTTTTCGGAGTCCGCTAATTGTTTTTCACGCTCTGGAGTCATGATCTCCACTAGTGGTGCCTGGTTTCCTCTTCTTGTCTGCATGCCGGGATCAGCATTGTTATTAAAGAAAGCAAACATTTGGTAATATTCCTTTTGGGAGAAGGGGTCGTACATGTGATCGTGGCATTGGGCACATTCAAAGGTCATCCCCAGCCAGACATTGGATGTAGTCTTAACCCGGTCGATCACATACTCCACCCGGAACTCTTCGGCAATCGCCCCGCCTTCATCGGTGGTGGCATGGTTGCGGTTAAAGCCGGAAGCGATTTTTTGTTCGAGGGAAGCCTCGGGCAGGAGATCACCTGCGATTTGTTCGATGGTAAATTCATCAAAGGGTTTGTTATCGCGGTAAGAGTTGAGCACCCAGTCTCGCCAGGGCCACATGTCGCGCGGGCCATCGTCGTGAAATACTGAGGTATCGCCGTAGCGGGCGGCATCCATCCATACGAGGGCCATGCGCTCGGCATATTCATCGGAAGCAAGTAAGCGGTCGACCAATTTTTCGTAAGCATCGGGGGATTGGTCGGCCAAGAATTGGTTTACTTCTGCAGGGCTGGGGGGGAGACCGGTTAGGTCGAGGTAAAGTCGGCGTACGAGGGTGCGACGATCAGCTTCGGGGGAAGGCTTGAGCCCAAGGCCCTCCAGCTTGGCACGAATGAAATGATCGATTGGGTTTTTGGCCCACTTCGGGTTGCTGGTTTGAGGGGTAGTCGGTTTTTGCACGGGCAGGTAGGACCAGTGGCCCTCCCACTTCGCTCCCTGCTCAATCCACTTGGTAAGGATTTCCTTTTCCCGTTCGGTCAGTTCCTTTTTGCTCTCCGGCGGGGGCATGATCTCGTCTGGATCGTCCGATACAATACGGTGCCAGGCTTCACTATCCTCAGTACTGCCAGGAACAATGGCGGCAAATCCATCCTTCTCGAAATAGGCTTCTTCGGGCAGATCAAGTCGCAAGTCGGCTTCGCGGAATTTTTCAGAGGGGCCATGGCAATGAAAACATTTTCCAGAAAGGATGGGCCGGACATCTCGGTTGAATTGAATGGTTTCTTCAGCATTCCCTATGGAAAGGATCGAGAACAGAAGAAAAGAAGAGAGAATTAAACGAAGATTCATTAAAAAAAGCGGTGATTAGGAAATATTTAATAGAATTGCGAAAGAACTTTAGGACAAGTTGGAAATGACAAGTATTCCTAGAAAAAAAATTAATTAATTTTAAAATTAGATAAAAAACTTCGGTAAAATATAGGATTTTTTATCACTGGTATCATCATCTAAGCACTCCCTAATTCCTACAAATCTGACCTTTTAAAATCATCCTAATTAAAAACCTACTAAAACCATTTGATCTTTGATTTTAAAAAAATTCCAAAAATGGAATGGGCAAACCGAA
>JABBBW010000116.1 GCA_018607205.1 Opitutales bacterium
GTAGCATCTAAAATTCCTAATTCTTTGCCAAAAGCCTCCGAAACCAAGAAGAAAACGAGTGCTCCGAATGAATTGGATTCAGATGTAATTGAGGAAAAAGAGAGCGAATCTACCTCCAAAGATCAAACGATTGAATCTTCTGAAGATGCAGGGAAGAAAGAGTTAGGGAATGAGGAGAATTTAGAGGATAATACATTGGAGAAAGCAGTGGAAGCCGTGGATGAGTCGGGTGAACAAATTGAGCAAGATACCGATGTCGAAGTTAATTCTGAACAGACTAATGAAGAAGCACCTCAGAACTTGGAAGAATCTTCAGTGAGTGTCCAAGCACCAAGTTCTAATGAAGAAGAGAATATGCTTTCAAATGCGAGCGAGATGGTAGGCGAGGATGTGGATCAGGTTGAGGATAGTAATGCCACTGAACCCTCTTCCCCCAATACGAATGAATCGGAAGAGCCCAAGGCTGTATGATTAATAAACTTTTGAATATTTTATTCGTACTCCTTCTTGGTGTCTTTTCCTTGTATTTGATTCAGGGCGCATGTTTTCGTTTGGTTGAGCCCTACGCTAAGTTACGACTTGGATTAGCTTGGGGGTCTTCGGATACAACGAAAATGAATTCGATTATAAGTAAGTTGCCATTAGATCATTTTGCTCAACCCCCGATCAAAGAAGGCTTCGACATTCTTAAGGAAGAGCTAGCTTACGCTCGTAAAATAATGAGTTTTAATCGCCCAGCCCGTGATCGTTATTATAATTATGTTCGTTCACAGGTTGACCCCTTAAGGAATTTCGAGATTACAAATTTGGGCATGGTTAAAGAAGTTGTTCTGCCCGGTTTAAGACGTCCCGCGACTTCCCTTGATGTAGCTAATGGTTTGGCCAGAAGAGAAAGTCTCCCGGTCGACTTTTCAAAAGCCCTTTTTGTAAGGGTGATTCCACAGACTTCCCGCTTGGTTTACGAACAGTCATTTGGCCAATGGGAAAAAGCATTTGCCTTTTTATTAAATCATGGAATTTCCTGTGTACTGTTAAGCCCAAAAAACTCTGAGGAATTATCAACTCAACTTAGCTATTTGCAGGCTCAGCATTCAAACTTCTGTGAAAATATTTTTGCTTATGCGGAAGGACAAGCAGTTGGACTTCTTGACAATGCGGTCAATGGGAACGAAGAAATTTCTCTTCGATGTTTGATAGTTAAAGATCCAAGTGAAGAAGTTCTTTTTAACGAACATCCTAATCCGGTCTGGTTTATGGGAATAACGAGCCAAGTGGCAGCGGATGAACAGGTACTCTTGTCCATGACCAAGCGTGCCCAACTATATAGAGACTCTCCATTGGTTTTTCATTCACGACTTTCAGGATTAATTTACGAAGAATCTAAATGGGAAAACCTCGCACTAACCTCTTTTCCCATGTCCTACATTCTAAATTGCCTGGAGTTTTATCCGGATTCATTACCCTTTGTGCATGAAGTTAAGGAAATGGCGGAAAATAATGTATCTTCATCCCTCGCGGGTTTAGGTAAGCCTAGCCAAGAGATTGGGGAAATTTCATCCCTGTCTATTGATGATTTTGAGTACTCAAACCCGGAGCCTAATTTTGACTGCGAGGTCGTTCGTGAATACCGCCAAATAAACAAGGGAGATGCAGGAGTTGCTGATTTGACTAATCGGGAGTTAGTGCTTCAGATTGGTTCCTCATTCGAGGAAATGGGGGTCAATGTCTTGGAGCAAATTGCTGATCAGGATCCGATGTTTTATCGCTTTTATTTATCTCTTAAAGAGATTGGAACATCTCAGAATTAGTCTTTCCATTATTTGGACTAGGGTTGCTTGCAATTATTTGGCCTAAGTTAGACTGCTGAAAAGTTTTATATTATCCAATTTAGCGATTTCATTCACTTTGAAATTACTTAAGGTTATAATCCTTTAAATTTACTCAAATGATACAAAATAATAAATTATTCTTTTTCGTTTTATGCCAATTCTTATTTGGGGTTTGTTCCCAAGCAGAGGATAAAAAAGTGGTCTTTGTGGCTGGACCTAAGAGTCATGGATTTTTTGCTCATGAACATGCTGCAGGTTGTAAATTGCTTGCCGAGCATTTGGAGGCAGCTAATTTGGGTATTAAAACTGTAGTAGTAACCGGAGGTTTTCCTCAGGATCAATCCGTCTTCAACGATGCAGATGCAGTGGTGGTTGCTTGCGATGGTGGTGTTCGGCACTTGTTAAATAAAAACTTAAAAGAATTTGATGAAGTGATGAAGCGGGGAGTAGGACTAGCTTGTATCCATTATGGAGTGGAAACAACAAAAGGTCCTGCCGGAGATCATTTTCTTAAATGGATTGGTGGATATTTTGAACCTTATTGGTCGGTCAACCCAGTTTGGAATGCAGCATTTAAGCTTCTACCCAGTCATCCTATTACTCAGGGGGTCATGCCCTTTACTATGCAGGATGAATGGTACTATCATATGAGATTTCGTGAAGCGACTTCTGCAATTGGATCAATCGTTCCAATCCTTTCTGCTCATCCACCAGAGAACACCATGAAACAGTTGAAACCCGGAGTGGATAAACATTCTCATCATGGTAACCCTGATGTTGCCGATGCAGTCCTTAAGCGCAAAGAAGCCCAGCATGTGGCATGGGCTTATCAGCGCGGCGAAGATTACAACTATGGAAGAGGCTTTGGCTTTACTGGAGCCCACTTTCACGAAAATTGGGCGTCCTTAGATGCAAGGAGACTGGTGCTCAATGCCATTGCTTGGATTGCGAAAGTCGATGTTCCAAAAACGGGAGTTCCCAGCAAAGAAGTGACGATGAAAGACCTGCTCCAAAATCAAGACTTCCCAAAACCAGAAAATTGGAAAAATCAAAAGAATGTCGAACAGAAAATGGCTAGCTTTAGGCTTAATTAATCATGTTCCTTTTCCACTGCTGGTTAAATCGTTTACTGAGCGATGAGTAATTATTTCGAGATCATCACCTTTTAAAATTAATGAATACCAAAATTTTATGCGTGGATGATGAGGAATCGATCCTCAAAGGCTTTCAATTAAACCTTAGGAATAAATTTGAGCTACATTTGGCCTCTGATGGACAGGAAGGCTTAGAGCTATTTCAAAAGGAGGGCGGTTTTGCGGTTGTACTATCCGATATGAGAATGCCTCGGATGAACGGGGCGGAAATGCTAGCAAGGATCAAGCAAATAGATGATGAAGTGGTAACAGTTTTACTAACGGGGCATACAGACTTTGAATCTGCCATGGCTGCGGTCAATGAAGGCAATGTCTTTCGTATGCTTTCCAAACCTTGTCCTGTCGAGGTATTGAAGAAGGTCCTGACAGATGCAACTGCTCAATATGATCTAATTACGGGCAAACGTATTTTATTAGACAAGACTTTGCGTGGCGCAGTGGATGCCCTTGCCCAGTCGCTGGCTACAATTCAACCTTTGTTTTTTGGACGTGCTCAAAGGGTGAGAAGGTTAGCCAATGGATTGGCAGAAGAAATAAAACTTAATGATTCTTGGCGCGTTGGTGTT
Organism: Opitutales bacterium; assembly: GCA_018607205.1. Classification (GTDB taxonomy): domain Bacteria; phylum Verrucomicrobiota; class Verrucomicrobiia; order Opitutales; family Seribacteraceae; genus Chordibacter; species Chordibacter forsetii. Next base: position 3,550 of record JABBBW010000116.1, read on the forward strand.
GCAGCAGTCTTTTCTCAGTTAGCTTATCTCTCAATTCCTCAGCACTTGAGTGAGTCAGTATATCACCGTAAAGATTTGAACCCTGAAACTAAGGCGATCATGCGAGACCTCCCAGAAGAAACCTTGAAAAGTGTTGCCCTTATTCCAGGACTCGAAGATGTCAGGGAAATTCTTCAACGAACCGATATTCAGCCCAAGTTTGAGCTCGATGATGGTTCGGGAATCCGAACTGCAGCATCGATACTTCGAGTCGCTTTAGATTATGATTATTATCAGGAACTTGGTCATGAAGACCCCCTCATTGTAAAAACGTTTCAATCTAGGCAAGACACATATGATCAAAATATAGTCGCAGCTTTGGCAACCTTCTTAAATTCCGATGCGAGTAGTTATAAGTTAGAAGAGGTAGAGACGCGTAATCTTGTTGAGGGAATGAGGTTAAAAGAAGATTTACTTCTCGAAGAATCGATGCTCATCGCTTCTTCTGGAGCAGATATTGATCGAGCGTTGTTAAAAATTATTAAAAACTATAGTTCCTGTTATTCTGATTTTCCTTTTCCCCAGAAAATTCAGGTTTTGATTCCTGTTGCTTAATTGAATTAACCGTAATCGAATGAACTGTCGTTCATGAAGGTTAGATCTTATATAGGCTTGCTTTCCGCAGGTAGTCTCGGAGGTGCGTTGATTGTCGGTATTGTCGGTTGGTTGATATTATCTGGCATTAATCAATCCAATAGAGAACTAGAACAGGAAAGCCGAAACTCTGGAGATTCATCCAGCGAATATTTGGATGCTCATGCTTTTCTATCCGCAACCCGTGGATGTTTTGAAGCCTTTGAAATTTATCCGCAAAATTTCACTGGGATCTTTGGGGTGGTTCGCGACCGGATTGTTCTGGCGAAAGAGGGGCTGAATTTATTGTCGACAAAATATGCTGCCAGTTATTCTGAGAAAAATATTCGAGTTTTAGCTGCTGGAATTAGGGAGTTGGAAGTTGCCGTTTCTTTGATGGAGAAAGCAGTTAAAGCTGATGCAAAAAAAAGAGAGACTTTAATCCAGAGTGCGGAAAAAAATTATCAAGATGCTCGAGAAACTCTTTCCCAAAATCTAAACACATTGGAGTCTGGGGCAGAGCAGCGGATGTTCAAATCAAAGCAATCGATGGAGCAAAGACTTTTGGCCTTACGCGATGAAGAGTCTGCTAATATTTTGATGTTCTTTTTTGTTAGTGGACTGTACCTGATATTAGTGGGTTCATTAGCTATGGTTACTTACAAGAGTTTTGCTAGCCCCATCCGAAAGCTTGAGGCAGCAGCAAAAAGTTCAGTTGATCATAATAAACCTTTCAATTTAAGGGAGTCTGGACCTTACGAGATTCGCTCTGTTACCAAGCGACTTCGAGGATTGATTGGAGGATTGGAAACAAGAGTGAAGAAAAGAACTGCTGCTTTGCAAAAGAGTAACAATCAGTTAAAGCAAGAGATGCAACAGCGAATGGAACTGGAAACTCAATTGGTCCATGCCCAAAAAATGGAAGCTGTTGGCCAATTAGCTTCAGGCATAGCTCATGAAATAAATTCTCCTTCTCAGTTTGCTAATGACAATGTACTTTTTTTAAAAGACGCCATCGATGGCTTTATTAAAAAGTTAAACCAATCTCCAGATGCTCCGGATGAGGGCGAAATTGAGTTCTTCAAAGAAAATGCACCTGAAGCAGTAGAGCAGGCTGCGGAAGGCATCTCGCGGATCACCACGATCGTGAAGTCGATGAAAAACTTTGCATATCGAGATGCGGAATCGGCTAAAAGAAATAATGATTTGAACCAGGCAATCCGTTCAACCGTGGTGGTAGCTACAAACGAATGGAAGTACCATGCAGAACTAGATCTCCGCCTTCAGGAAGACTTACCTATGGTGCCATGCAATATTGGAGAAATTAATCAGGTTGTCTTAAATCTAATCGTCAATGGAGCCCATGCGATTCGAGACCGTTTAAGCGAAGGGCAAAAGGGTAACTTAGTTGTGACCACTCAGCATTATCCGGATGCACAGTGTGTGGTTATTGCGATTGCGGACAATGGGGGCGGTATCCCCCCCAAGGTACAGGAACGAATTTTTGAACCATTTTTTACAACAAAAGAAGTAGGTGTTGGAACTGGGCAGGGCTTGGCTATTGCCCACAATGTAATTGTAAAATCACATGAAGGACAAATTTGGTTTGATAGCAAAGAGGGTGTGGGTACTACTTTTTATATCAAACTGCCCATGATTCAGGCTAAGATGGAGTAATGAATAATCGCTTCACTGCACTTGTTCTAAGGTCCTGGCAGATCTTTTCGTTCTCCATTATTTTTTTAGCGGGATGTGAAGATGCTATTAAGACTCAAGAAAATAACATCCAGGAAGGTGTAAGGTTCTTTGAAATGGATGAGATTAGAAAAGAAGCGTTACCCGTTATAATTAAATTGGCCAAAAAAGAGGGCTTGATACGGATTGAAGCTGGAGAATTTATTATGGGCAGTCCATTGGGAGAAGTGGGGCGAAAACCAGATGAATTAAGAAATCGAGTAAAAATTTCTCAACCATTTTGGATAAAAAAATTTGAAGTTACTCAAGAGGACTGGAATAAACACGTCGGAAATAACCAATTAAAGGGCGATCCGGTTTTTAATTTAAGTAGTAAAATACTTAATGAAATTTGTTCTTCTTCAGGTTATGCGGACGGCAATTTTTCTATTATCGGTTTTCAGGGTGAAACCGGGAAAGAAATCTTTTTGGAAGAAGCAATGCTTTCGCACGGTTCGTGGAAAACTGCAAAAAGCCCCAGGAATTATCAAGTGAGCAATCAAAAATTTAATGATTTAACCGATCTTCTGGATTTCTTGAATTCTAAGAATCTTCAACAAATTGATCGGATGGAAAAATTTAATCCAGTTTCCCGCGTCTCTTATTCCCAAGTGGTTGCTTATTGTTGGGAAAAAACTCAAAGGGCTCGACTAAATGGTTCTCTTCCAAATCCTTTTGTTTTTCGATTACCGACCGAGGCGGAGTGGGAGTATGCGTGCCGGGCAGGAACAATTGGTTTTTGTGGCATTGGCGAAGAAGACTTGTTGTCAGGAGAAAACGCCAATATTGATGGCTCGATAAGAGGTTACATAATAGACCAACGCCCCAAGTCTGAATTTAGCGATGGTGGATTATTTACCCCTATTTTTCGTAAGGGGTATGTACCTATTCGCCCATTTCGTCCAATTTATCCTTCAAATGCCTGGGGCTTGCACGACATGCATGGGAATGTTTTGGAGTGGTGCTATGATTTCTATGGACCTTATCCAGATGACAACCTGACAAGGATTGATCCAATTGGACCCATACGGGGTAGCTATCGTATTGCAAGAGGAGGTAGTTTTGTCCGTACCGCACATGATAGCAGGTCTGCAGCAAGGTTTAGTTATGAAGCTTCCTACCGAGGTTCGGAGATCGGCTTTAGGTATGTATTGGGTTTACCCCTGAGGTGACCTGATTAAGGCAACTCTTTAATCCACTGGTTTAATACCGGTAGCACTACGGGTGTAGGAAGAGCATAGCTGGTAACACGGTCAATTCTGGCTATATTAATACCTATACAGTACCCGTTTAGATCAAAGATTCCTCCACCCATCATTTCTTTGAATAAAGGTAGGTCATGCTGAAGAATCATGGGGAAATTGTCTTTTCTTTTAGATACTGGCCCACTCATCAAAAGGTTGCGGTTAAACATATCAAAAGCGACCTCGCGGTGTCCCAGCGTTATTCTTAAAAGGCTTTCCTTTTTTCTTCTTTGAATGGAAAGAGTGAGTAAATCTCCGGGGTCTTTTTTCTTAACAATTTCATAAATTTGCTCAGTTGTTCGGACCGTTCTTCCATCCACTCGTATAATACGGTCCATCACTTTTAAACCACCTCGGTCTCCCGCTGCATGAGGAAGCACTTCTAAAACCTTAATACCCTTGGTAGATGAATTACTTTCTTCCAAAATTACACCCATTACACCTCCTTCTCGACCGATGGAGCGTGACTTGGCAGAAATTACCCCGAAGGTTAGTCCGGAAAGGTCTTTATTTCCCGAAATCGCCCAATTTCCAATCTTGGTTTTGTTTAAATCATTATGCCATTCTGCAAATGGCCAAAGTTTCGATGAATCTGTAATCTGCCAGAGAGCAAGGTCGGTCTTCTCATCTCTTTTGCGTATACGAATAGGCAAATACTTTCCTGAATATGACATGGCATATCTTGCACCCATACTTGAACTGGCCTTGGAAAGTAAATAGCCTTTCGGATTAACCATTATTCCATGGGAAATAAGTTTATCATTTCGATAAAGGCCCCAAAGCAAATCCAAAACCTCGGCTCTCTTCTTTCCTGTCGCTTCATTCATCAGAGATCCATTTATGCGATGTGAGGTGTCTAGGACGTCAAAATCAGGGGATGTTGCGAGAAGCCCTTTAAAACTAAAAAAAACCAGAAAACATGACCATTTGAGAAAGTTCATTCTTTTGCAGGTCTTTCTCCGAGAGTCAGGCGAACAGAAATTTCTCTACCCTTGTGAAGGTAATCAATAATTACCATCGATCCAGGAGGTTGTCTTGAGATGAGGATGGTTAATTTTTCCCGAGTGTCCAAGGGTGTGTCATTAAGCCTTAGCAAAAAATCCCCCGGTCTTATTCCTGAACTTTCCGCGGGAGTCCCTGGAATTAATTCCAAAACCTCTAATCCCTTGCTAGCTTCTTCGCATGAAACACCGAGGAATCCCCCTCCTTGTAAGGATCCATAAGTGAGGATATCTTCTTCCAAGAAATAGTTCCAATTGGAAAGAAACGATTCAATGGGAGTATGAAAATTTTCATCAGAATTTTGAGAAATTCTACTGTGTATACCAATGACTTCTCCAGATAAAGAAAAGAGAGGGCCACCGGAGTCTCCACCAAGAAGTCGACAATCTGTTTGGATCGTTTCATCTTTTTTACGTATGAGTCGTCCGAGACGCAGGACCATGCCCCGTTCATTATCAAACCCACTCGGGTGCCCCAAGGCAAAACACCAATCCCCAACCACAGATTTATTGGCAAGAGCCATGGTTGCGTGTGGCCAGGGACCACCTTCCGTAATCTTCAACATCCCGGCATCTGATAATTCTGACCCCCCGAGGCTAATCGCTTTCACCTTATTTCCATCAGGAAAAACGACGGTCATTTCTCTGCCCCGCTCTTCGATCACATGGGCTGCAGTGAGAATTAATCCTTCCGGAGAAACAATGACTCCACTACCTGCTCCCTCGATAGCCTCAACAGAAACAACAGTTTCTCGTACTTCGGATAATTGTTCATGAAGTTGCTTCTGAATGCCAAGCAGATCATCAATAGAATGTGGGATCCGTTTATTCCAAGGTTCGGTGTTAGAAGCATCAATTCCCCAAAGCTTATTTGGAGCTAAAGCAGCCAAGATAAAAAGGAGGAACCAGTGATAAGCTGTACTTCCCTGTGCTTTATTCACTTTCTTCAACAAAACTTAAAAATTTTTGGGCAGTTTTTAAGAGTGGTGACTCTTTTCTTAGGTATGGAGAAAAATTAGAAACCAACTTTTTACTATCTGATTTATAAAAAGAGTAATACAAACCTGCCCAAGCTGAATGCGGATTTGTACCCTTCATCCAATAGACTAAGTCAGGTAGATAATCTTTGTTATTAGCTTTCGAAAGAATGTGCATACTTGTATCCATGTTTTCTCGCTTAAGATAAGATACTTCCATCTGTACTCCTTCGTATGCTTCAAAATTTTCGATAGCCGAATTTAATAAATCTTGAGCTCCTGAGATCGCATAGATTTTTAGCCGGGGTGAATGTATCCAATGGTCTGCACTTATTCCGGTCCATCCTTCAAGAGCAAATTCAACTTGTCCTTTGGTAGGGGCGTTTAAAAATCGGAGGAAAGAAAGGGTAGGTGAACTTTCTTTTACTCGTTCTGGGATCCAACTGATAAGTGGCTGAGGTGAGTTTTTAGCTTCATTTGGAAGCGGCTGGGGGGCAGAAAAATAGGCAACAGACCCACGGTTTTGCCAATTGTTTTGAGTAAATAAAAGATTTGTTTTTTTTGATTTCAAACAAAGAGCAAGATTCCAAGTAACTGCTTTCTTTTGTGGGCCTTTAAATAAGTGGTCCATGATTTCACTATGACTCCGATAAGTCGCTTGAACAATGCAGGCAGCTTCTCTTTGGTATGCCTGACGAATCTTTTCGAAGGGCCCTTTACACTTTTCCCAGACAAGTACCCGAATGACTGGGAGGTCAGGCGATTTGGCCATCTTTTCCCAAACAGCAAGCATGCATACAAGTACAAATATTGACAGGAGGGAAAGGGTGATTCCTGTATATTTGGGCGGTCGAAAAAATGGGGTGTTTTTTTCAAAGTCAAATCCTTGATGCCTCATATTCTAAGTAATAAGCACGAGGGCTTGAGGGACAAAGAAAATCAAGTCCTTTGCGGAAAAAATTTTCGTAAAACTTTGCCCATTGCCCGGTGGTGAAGAATATGGCTAGCTTTGGAAAGTTGTATCCACTTCCTTTTACGAAAGGATGCTTCAGGCCAATTTTCAAAAACTTTGCTCACGGCCATGGGATATAAATAGATACAGGTAAGCCCCACTGAGCAGGGAATGGGCTTGGAAGCCAAAACGCCTTCAATTCCCGCCTCTTCATAAGCCTCTAGTTGAGCAGTGCGTGCTGGTCCTATGCGCTTCATTAAATTTCCTTTAGGCAGGCTCCAATTTTTTCTTTTGGTTGAAATTACAAGCACTTCAATCTTTCCAGAAGGATTCGTTCGGTAAGGAATGACTCCCCACTTTGAATTGGATTTTATTTTCTTAAAACCTGCCACATTTCCACCTTGTTACCTTTGATATCGTACTTGGTAACTTTGTAAATAATGAATCATAAAACCTTCAGTGCTCGGCCCATCCCGCTTGCTCAGGTAAATGCTTTGGGGTATTAAGGAATTTCTATTGCATGCAATTTCTTTCTGTTGAAAACCTTCATTTGTCTTTTCGTTCGCCGAACGGAAAGAGTCAGCCTGTTGTTCAAGTGCCAACATTTTCCATGGAACATAATCAACAGCTGGCTATCAAAGGACCTAGCGGTAGCGGAAAGACGACTTTTTTACATATGCTTGCTGGAGTATTAACCCCGGATTCAGGACAGGTTCGGATCGATGGTCAATCTTTGGGTGCGATGAATGAATCAGATCGTGACCAATTGAGATCGGGAATGATCGGTTATATCTTTCAATCTTTTAATTTGTTGAACGGTTTTAGCTGTATCGAAAACCTACTCTTGGCGATGAGCCTAAATGGGGCCTCCAACTTGGACCGTGCTCGTTCCTTGCTCGATAAAGTAGGGTTGATTGACCGTGAGGATCACCTTCCTGGCCAACTCTCAATTGGTCAGCAACAACGCGTGGCTATTGCCCGTGCTTTGATTAATCGTCCGAAATTGGTTCTAGCCGATGAACCAACAGGGAATTTAGATCCCACCAATACAGATCGTTCGCTTGAGCTACTACGATCGCTTTGCAAGGAGTGGGGGAGTGCACTCATTTTAGTCAGCCATGACCCACGAGTAATCGGGAAGTTCGAACATCAAGTTGATTGGGAAGAATTGAATCAAATAAATGGGTCTAAAGAGGTGGAGGTTGGAAAACAGTAAAGGAAGTATGGCTGCGATATCTGTATCTTTAAAACTTGCGAGACGTGCACTCAGGCAGAACCTGCTTTCTACTTTAGTTGCTGTATTTACTGTGTCCTTGTCTGGAGGATTATTTTTGGGAGCCTGGAAAACCAAACAATCAGTCAAGCTTGCCTTTGCCCATTCTGCGGGTGGCTTTGATGCCGTTTTAGGAGCGAGAGGTTCACAACTTCAACTCGTGCTTAACGCCTTGTTCCATCTGGAAAATTCTCCAGGAAATTTGGACTGGGAACAGTACGAAACGATTCGTTCACATCCTGGAGTTTCAGAGGCTTATCCATTTGCCTTGGGAGATAATTACCTCGGGTACCGATTAGTTGGAACCATGCCGGAATTATTTCTTAATCATCAGTGGAAGTCCGGAACAAATTATCAAGTACGATCACCGGGAAGAATCTTTTCGGAATCAGCTAAGGAGGCCTTGGTGGGAGCCGAAGTGGCCAGAGAACTTGGCTTGCAATTGGGCGATCGTTTCCACCCATACCATGGATTGGAATATAACCCAGACCGCAAACATAACGATATTTACCTAGTGGTGGGAATTTTGGAACCTACGGGCACTCCTACGGATCAAGTAATATGGATACCTCTTAGAGGTGTACAAACAATGGAAGGGCACGATCCTGAGGAGGCAAACTCCATAAGTGGTGTACTGTTAAACTTGAAAGGTTCATCAGGACTGGCCTTGGATGTAAAATATAACAAGCAAGGCGATCGGGCCACTCTCGCATGGCCGGTACCTGCAATTTTATCGTCTTTCTTTAACCGCTTTGCTTGGCTGGAACGATCGGTTGCTGCTCTTGCACTTTTAATGGCTTTGGTGGGTGGCTTAATTATTTTAGCAACCCTGCGTTCAACCATGCATGAGAGAAGGCGCGAATTTGCGGTGCTTCGCTGTATGGGTGCAAGCCGAGCAGTGGTAACTGGATCCATTCTTTGGCAATCTATTTTGCTATCCGCATTCGGAGCATTGGGATCATGGATTATTTATTTTCTCCTTTCTATGGCTGTATCATCTCTTATTCATTTACAAATTGGTGTGGGCATGAACCTTCCCATGTTGGATGGTATGGCTTTACTTACAGGAGGAGGAATTCTTATGCTTGGTCTCGTAAGTGCATGGTTTCCTGCCCGCAAACTTTATCGTTCGAGCTTGCAAGAATCTTTAAATCCTCACGGGTAGTGTGTAAGTCAGGCAATGAGTAACCCAGAAAAACTAGCAATGGTATCTTTTGGTCGAAAGGGAATCCTTTTGGTTTTTACCTGTTGGTCTGTCGGATGTGCACCAGAGTCAGAAGATTTAGCAAATCAAGTTGAATTCACTGAAGTGGGCGAGCCTTTGGCCGGAGATCCGATAGGAGGCCCAACTTCTAACCCCCCAGAGGACGTGCCCCAAGAATTCAAGGCACAGGAAGGGGATGCTAATGTGACTACTGATTTAAATCAGACGGATGAAGTGCTGGAGGGCAGAATTGTTTTGGGTCAGACCTTATTGTCTTCGGAGGACAATCAATCCTTGCAGGTCATTAATAATCTTCCACCTCACGATAGCTCCAGTGGATACGAGGCACTAAAGTATTCCGTACTGACCACTTTCCCTTATGAAATTGAATGGGAGTCAGACGGGTTGGATTATGACTTCTCTTCTTATTCGGCTCGCGTACCCAAGGAAGTGCGTAGTTTTTCCGGAACGCAGGTAGCCATCGAGGGATTTATGGTCCCGACCGTGGTCGATGAAGAGAATTTAGTGAAGGAATTTTTATTAATGCCTGATCAGTTAAGCTGTTGTTTTGGACAGGCTCCAGAAGCAAATGGATGGGTGGTTGCACGATCCGAGAGTGGAGTGGAAGTAACCATGGACCGAGTGATACGGATTTTGGGAAGACTAACCGTGGAAGAGAGATGGGACGAAGAATTCTTTGTTGGTCTCTACCATCTACAGTGCGATGAGTTGATCGGATCTGATCCTTAATCCACTCAACTTGTGAGTGGACGAATGCCAAGATTACTTCTCGTCCGATTTACTTTTTTCTGCCTTAGGTCTACCAACGGTTACTTTGACCATATGGTCAGGATCGCTGACCGATCCATTGTCCCGGCTAGAACCCATTTTAATTTTGTCCACAAATTCCATACCCTCAATCACTTGGCCCCAGACTGTGTATTGACGGTCAAGGAAGGAAGAGGGTTCAAAGCAGATAAAAAATTGGCTATTAGCACTATCGGGACTGGCTGAGCGAGCCATGGAACAAGTGCCACGCTCATGTTTCTTGTCATTGAATTCAGCCTTTATGTCTGGAAAGTCAGAACCACCGGTTCCAACTCTACCTTCACTAAAATCTTTGACATTTCCAAACTCAACATCACCGGTTTGGGCCATAAAGCCATCGATGACTCGATGAAAGGCTACACCGTCGTACTTTCCGGCTTTGGCAAGCTTCTCGATACGTTCAACATGTTTGGGTGCGACATCTGGGAAAGTTTCGATGACGACTGGACCGTCTTTCAATTCGATGACGATGACATTTTCGGATGATGATGAGGAAGGTTTGGCTGCTGACACGACAAAAGGAAGCAAGAGCGCAAAACAGGCGAGATACTTCATAATAATTGGTTATAATTTAGGTTAAAGATTATCTACCCTTGCCGATGACTAAAGCAAAGGTCGAGTCCAAAGAGCCATTCTAGAACTAAATTCTAAAGAAGAATGTTTTTTAAAAGAGTTGGGTAAGGGGTTGTCCTTTGTCAACTAGAGTGAATGGTCTGCGGGAGGGAGAGAAAACGATTTCGTCCAATGGCAGGCCAAGAGCATAGGCAATAGTGGCGTTAAAGTCAGGGATTTGGGTGATCCCATCGACCACTTCGCGACCTTCTTCGTCTGTCGCTCCCCAGATCTGTCCACCCCGAACCCCACCTCCGGCAAGCATGCAAGAAAATGCTTTGGGGTAATGGTCTCTTCCCTCATTTAAATTGTAATCTGGAGTGCGACCAAATTCCGTGGCCAAAACCACTAAGGTTTCTTCGAGCATCCCACGTTTATGCAGATCGTCCAATAAAGCGGATAGTGCTTGGTCGAGAATATCGCACCTCTCATATACGCGCTCGTAATTATTGTTATGAGTATCCCATCCGCCAAGCTGTACCTCGACAAACCGAACCTGTTTTTCAACTAGCCTTCTTGCCAGTAGTACACCCTGGCCAAAATTATCCCTTCCATAGGCATCGCGTACTCCTTGTGTCTCTTGGCTTAAATCAAATGCGTCCAAGTCTTTGCTTCGCATCAAACGGACGGCATCTTCGTAAATGTCAGCATAGGAGCGTACTTTTGCGAGGTTATATTTTTGAACAAAAGCTTGGTCCAAATTTTTGGATAAATTTAAGTTTCTGTTGAAAGTATCTTCGTCAAATCCTTTGTGTTCACAATTGGCCAGTCCTTTTCCGGGGGCTCCAACTTTTAGGGGCTGGTGCTGGGTAGATAGAAAACCGGATAGTGGATGTTGGTTGCCAGTGCCTACCACCACTGCACCGGGTAGAGTAGGGTTAAACCGACCGTCCAAACGAGTCACCCATGACCCCATGCTTGGGTGTACAATGGTTCCCCTTTTATCATAGCTTGTGTGCATGAAGTAATTTCCCTGTTCGTGAGCCCCTTTGGTTGAGGTTAAACCCCTGATAACTGCAATTTTGTCGGAGTGATTAGCGAGTAATGGAAGGGTCTCCGCTAGGGCAATTCCATCGGTTTTCGTTTTTACCTGTCCCATCGGTCCTTTAACCTCGCTTGTTTTAGGGTCGAAAGTATCGAGATGACTCATTCCTCCAGACATATAGAGGTAGATCACATTTTTTGCTTTGGGGGCATAATTTACCGGACGGTTAAGTCCCAAGCCTGCACCAATGGCTGGAGAGTTGGTTACCCAGGGCAGTATGCTAACCCCAAGAAAGCTTTTGGCTGCATAACTCAAATATGCTCTACGGTTTAGTTCAGATTGGAAAAGTTTTTGGGTACTCATGGCGATTACTGGATGAAAGAAAATTCACGAGTGTTAAGCAATGCCCAAGCAAGATGACGCAATTCATTATGCACTCGATTTTGGTAATATTCCTTTTGCTTTTTCGCTTTTTGGGCGATCTGAGCTTTCTGCTTTGGAGTATCCGAATCTTTGAAGGCTGGAGCAGTGGGTAAATCCGGAAAGGGCAGGCTATTCTTACAAAGTTCAATTTCCTTATCTGTAGGAGATCTTTGGAGCATGGCCTCATAAACGATCTTAATTTTTTGCTCCAGGGTTTCTTCTTTAATGACCGCTTTCGCAAGGGGAGAATGCTTATCAATTAATCTCCAACGGAGGTTACCATTCATTAGGTTTAGCACTTGAGGAATCGATGCTTCTTTTCGGCTGTTATTGATTAAATCCCGATCAGACTGGCCAAATTCTCTGAGGAAATGGTCAGCATTAGCAGGCGAATTTTGTTCAGACGCTCGGCGTAAATGAGTTGGAAACTTTCTTTCCTCTTCAGAAGGCTTGCGTTTTCTTTTTGGAGGATAATTCTTATACATTGAATAAACATTAAATTCACCTCCCATAATTTTGCTCGCGAGTGCAAAGCGCTGATTATCACGCAATTCGTTTTGGAGTCTTTTAAGTTTACCAAGTGATTCTCGATCATCCAACTCTACAGCCTTTTTCATCCGAGCATTGATGGCATTTATCTGTTCCTGAATTTCAACTATTTGTTTCCTTCCCTCCTTGACGACATCAAACAATTCTTCTGATGACATTCCTTCCACTTTTAAACGGTACTTTTCCAGGTTTGTCTTTTTAGACTCGAGAAAATCAACCTCCTCCTCTTTTGGCTGTCGGTGATCAATTTCCGGAACAACTAAAGTGAGCAAAGAATCCCATAACTGCTCAGCTGACATTCTTTGCAGAGTAGGAGCCTGAAAGTAGTATGGGGCTAGCGACTCCAATTCCTGGTCAAAGGCTTGGTTTTCAAAAATGTTCAGGTTGAGAAGAACCCGTTGAAATTCCCTAAGGTCATAATCCAAACGAACGAGCAACCCCGATAGATGGTCAAGGAGTTTTGGCATGGAGGCTTCGGTATCTTCTCTCCAATCATTCAGGGGCTCTACCAATCCCCGCCCAAATATCTTTTTCCAAATCCTATTTACAACAACTTTGGTAAAACGGGGATTGTTAGGAGAGGATATCCACTGGGCATATTGATTAACTAGATCATTGGATTCGGATGAGTTAAAATCGTTATCATTTTCAAAAATAACTCCTGGTTGAATCACTTGATGCGGTTTTCCATCATCATACTTATAGTCGTGAGGTAACTTTAATTTTCTATCCTTATGATGTGCACCGAATTGAAGGGGTAGCAACATATCCTGAACCGCTTGCCGGAAGGCTCGTGCCTGTTTCTCGAGCTGATCCGGCTTGGAGGACATGGACATCATTTGCATGCCATTTCCGCGTTTTTTAAAGTTCTTTGCTAATTTCTTGATCCCATCAACTGTTTTTCCCTGCATACGGGTAACCATTCCATAGGTATGGGCAGCCATTTGATAGTATTCCATTTGCGTCCACTTATCAAAGGGGTGGTTGTGGCACTGGGCACATACTAGTTGGGTCCCCAGAAATAATTCTGCAGTATTAGACATATTTTCGAGGGGCATACCATCGTCCCTTAGGTAATATCCCACCGCACCATTCTTCCAAGGATAGCCCTCCGAGGCGACTACTTGCCGGGCCATTTCATCATAGGGGACATTTTCCGAGACTTGGGTCTTCAACCAATCCACATAAAGATGGCCGACACCTATCTGGTTTGCCTGGCCCATGATGTATGATTTTGCTCGGAGATGATCGGCCCACCAATTAAACATTTGGCTCTGATATGCTTTAGATTCTAAAAGTTTATCGATCAATACCTGCTTTAACTCTGGTTGATTAAAAGGGTGAATATCTTTGATTTCAGAGTAGCTTGGTATTCTTCCAGCAGTCGCCAGATAAACCCTTCGAACTAACAGACTATTGGAAAGTTTTCCTGGTGGCGTAATTTCCCTTTGCGAATGTTCATCTCTAAGAATTTTGTTTATTTCTGCCACCTCTTTGGCCAACTCGCCTCGTGAGAGTTGTAGGCTTTTTGCAGCGAGAAAAATGGGGAAGAATAGGAATAAAAATCGAAGGATGATGAATAAGCGACTCATTGAAGTGGTATTAGTTTAGGTTATCCCTAATTCTATCAATGTTATTTTGCACGGAGAAAGATGAAAAAAATTGAAAATTTTTTAAAGAGGGCGATGCTCATCTAACCGTTCAAAATTCTTTCAATCGCCCAATAAATTCCGAGGACTGCAATAATTAATGACAAAGGAATAACAATTCCTTTGCGGTAAGAGTCTTCATTTTTGAAACGATAAACTCCAATAAAAGAAAGGAGGATGACTGCGAGTTGACCACCTTCTACTCCTAAATTAAATCCAATCAGAGATAATATGAGGATAGAAGGATTGAGGTTGAGATCGGAAAGAGCACCGGCAAATCCAAGTCCATGAATGAGTCCGAAGACAAAAATAATAATGAGTCTGCGGGGGTGGTAGGTAGGAAAGAAAATATTTTCCAAAGCAACGAAAGCAATACTGGCCGCAATGATGGGCTCGACGATGGTGGACGGAACCGAAATCAATCCAAGGGTGGCTAAGCCAAGTGTCAAGGTATGAGCCAGGGTGAAAATAGATATTTGGTAGATTAAAACCTTGAACTTTCTGGATAAGAGAAACAGACCAATAACAAAGAGAATATGGTCTAGCCCAAGAGGCAGAACATGTAAAAAGCCTTGCCTGAGAAAGGATGCAAAGGTGCTCCAGGTGTCTGCATTTACATAATCATTTTGTTCAGGATTGGTTAATTTTGAAGCAACTGAAACATTCTCATCGGAAAAATGCTGCAAGCTTTTCAGTTGGGGAAGGCGAAGTGCAAAGCTTTCCTCTCCAGGAAATAAAACATTTACCCGGCGGTGAGGGACACCATTTAAACGATTAGCAAAAATCAAGTCAAGGGGGGCAGATTCCTTTGCTTTTATTTGATAGGTTGAATTTGTTTCACGTGAAAGTTTTGCAGTTGCTTCCAATAAGATGATGGGGTCATCTGAAAACTCCACCATTCGCGGTTTTGAAAACCCATACTCAAATGCAGGAAGATTCCAAGGTTCCTCGTTTAAACGGATGAGCAAAGACTCTTCTACCAATTCAGTTGCCTGTTCGAGCAAATCATTCCGCTCAGAAATATTTAAGTCGTTGAGGATATCTGTAGTTAGGAAGGATTCAGCTTCCGGATCCTCAGCAAAGCCTCTGGGGTCGATTTCGATTAAGATCTTTGAGGTCCCATTGTCATCAAAGGATCCAAAAACGGGAAGATCCGGAATGGGGTGAGCAATACTCGGAAAGAAGGGTCCAAAGGAAAAGAGAACAATTAGTGTACTCAAGAAGGCTCGATGGTTAAATATCATAGGGAAAAATTTATATTAGAAAAAAGTATACTTCGTTCTTGTGTCTTTTGAAATAGTGGATTGGAAGTAACTAGTAATTATTTTAACCCTAACCCCATAATATCATGAAAATCCTCGCACCTATCCTCGCTAGTTTCTTTTTTGCAGCTTCCGTATTTGCTGGTTGTCCTTCCAAGACAATTAAAGGCAAAGTGGTAAGCTTTGATGCTGACTCCAAGACCCTAACCGTTAAGCAGGGAAAGCGTGAAAAGCAGATTAAAGTAACCAGCAAAACCGAGTTGGATGGGTTTGAATGCCCAACTAAGTTGGCTGCTGGCGACAAAATCGCTGTTGATGGATGTAATTGCTCAAGCAAGAAGGCCTCCAAGATCGCACTTGCCCAAAAGTAAGCTATTTTTATTTAACCACAAAGCCTCCGCTCAGCGGGGGCTTTTTTATGCCTAGTTGGCTGACAAATCCCGCGAACTTTTTCGGGTTTTCAACTTTTTACTATTCGTAAGAACCCCTCCGTTGGGACCGAGGAGGCAACAAGGCAAAAAGATAACAATTCCGGCCAGTGCCATAGATGCTGAGATTGGAAAGTTCATCGAATAAGCGAGCTGTAAACCAGCAACGGAGTAAAAAATCGACAAAGGTAGGCAACACATAAGAATGCTTGGTAAGCGATGAAAAAGGAAGGCCGAAGAAACGGGAGGTAATATCATCATGGCTAAAACCAAAATCACTCCAACGGATTCGAATGAGGCAACCACAACCAAGGCTAATAAAAGCATTAATCCATATTGTATCCAAATTACGGGCATGCCTAATGACCGGGCAAGACTGCAATCAAAGCTGGTTACTAAAAGAAATCTATAAAAGACGATTACTGAAATCATTGTGGTTAGGCAGACCACTCCCATATTCCACAGAGCTTGATTCCCACTGGGTAATCCCCAAAGTTCTAGTTTTGGTGAGAGGGGAGTAAGCCCAATCTCACCATAAAGAAAACAGGCGGGGTCTAAATGAGTAGCTCCAGCTTCAAGGCTGAGTAATACGATACCTAAAGCAAAAAAGGAAGTGAAGGTAAGTCCCATAGCTGCATCCTCCCGTAAAGGAGTTTTGGTCCGAAGCCATTCGATAGATGCTCCACACCCTAATCCTGCTAGACAGGCACCAATCCAGACCGGTCCAATTGACAAACTGTCGGTAATTAAATAGGCGGTAACAATACCAGGTAAAATCCCATGACTTACCGCATCACCGAGGAGAGCCATTCGTCTGACTACTACAAAACAACCAACCAAGCCACAGCTTAGACTGACCATCATGCCCATAAAAACAATTTGCAGATTCCAAATAACCTGCTCTCGAGTAGACCATGGATCAAGTAGTGCTTCAGCGAAATCAAGCATTACTTATCTGCAACTAGGGGAGGGGAAAGCCAACCACGATCAATATCATCTTGGCTAGGGATTGGCTTCCCGTGGGGGTCACGCTGGGGATTATCTAAAATACGTTCAATTTGCCGAACAGTTTTTTCTCCTATAACATGTTCGATTTTTTCTGCGTCGTCGTGAACATGGTCCGGTGCATAAGAGGCTTCTTTAGTTAGATAGAGTTCCCAAAGGCGATGATTGCGAATCATCCGGCTGGCAATTTCCCAACCGCTTGGGGTCAATGAAACCATGGTTTCTGAAGGCAGTTCACTTTTTTGTTCAGTGGGAAATTCTTGGCGGGTGGCGTAGCCTTCGCGAATCAATACACCGATTTCCTTTTCGATTTCAGCGTCGCTTTTACCCCGTCTTTGAGCCAGCGCGGTTTGGGGAAAAGATTGGCTGGAAAAGGAACGGGACTCTAATACCTGATAACATGCCTTAAGGGTATTTTCGAAGCGAATACGTTGTCCCCGTCTTCTTGTTCGAAACCAAGATGGAAGAATGCCACGAGCGGGACTGAAAAATAGAACTGCTAAAAAAAGAAGGGTGGAGCATAAAACAATTACTGGACCAGCTGGTAATCGTTCTCCCATAAAAGAGAGAAAACAACCAACTATTCCGCTAAGAGCACCTAGGATTCCCGAATAGACAAGTATTTGGCTCATCCTGTAAGTGAGTAATCCAGCAGTCGATGCAGGAATAATTAGAAGAGCAGAAACGAGAACAACTCCAATAACCTGAAGGGATGAGACAATGCAAAATGCCATCAGTATCCAAATGCAAAATTGCAAAATATCAACAGGCAAGCCTACTGATCTTGCAAATGACGGATCAAAGCCAGAAAGGAGTAATTCTTTATTTAATAAAATAAAACATATAATGATTAAAGAAAGACAAAAACATAGAGGTACAAGATCTCGATCAGAAAGTCCAACTAGGGAGCCAAAGAGATAACTTTCCAATCCAGATGTTCCACCGTTTGGAGATTGTTGAAGATAGGTAATCAGGCAAATGCCTAGGGCGTAAAAACCAGACAATACAAGTCCCATAGCACTGTCCTCCTTCATCTTTGTATGCCTTTTAAGTAACGAAATAATACCTACGCCAAGAAAGCCCGATAAGGTCGCTCCAATCATCAACACTGCTTCATTCTTAGATTGGCTGAACATAAAACCGACGGCAATTCCGGGGAGAACTGCATGCGACAAAGTGTCCCCAAACATAGATAGTCTTCGACTGACAACATAACCACCCATAAGTCCACAGTTGATCCCAATGAGAATTGCTCCCAAGGCAATGATTTGAATGGAAGGATCTGTGAAAGTCCAAAATCGAATAGCTTGGTTGATCCAATCCTTATCGGACTCTGATGAAATTTGGGCAGCTTTTAAAACACTTGCTTCCTTAGAAAGAACCAAAATAAGGAGCATGTATTTAAGCTTTTTCCAAATTGGTAAAAACATTTACAAAGCCTCTGGAGTGGGCTGTTTCTCATTCAACTTGCGGCTTCCTACCTCCGACAACACGGTTAGTTTGCCACCGTATGTTTTTTGCAAAAGATCATGAGTGAAAACATCCTCGGTTTTCCCGTAAGCAACAAGGCGCAAATTAAGAAGGGCCAGGTGATCAAAATAATCTTTGGCTGTTGATAAATCGTGGTGCACGACCATCAGGGTCTTCCCTTGATTGCGCAAATTCTTGAGTAAATCAACAATGGCTTTTTCCGTTATTGCATCGACGCCCTCGAAGGGTTCATCCATCAGGTACAGATCACTTTGTTGGGCTAGGGCACGGGCGAGAAATACTCGTTGCTGTTGACCGCCCGAAAGGTTGCCAATTTGACGATTAGCGTAAGGGAGCATATTCATTTGCTCGAGGCATTCCGAGGCAAACGATCGGTCGCGCTTACTAATCCTCTTGAACCATCCAATATGCCCAAACCTTCCCATGAGTACAACATCCATTGCTGTTACTGGGAAATCCCAGTCCACACTTTCCCTCTGTGGTACATAGCCTACTCGAGTAAGGGCTTTACGAGAGCTATCACCGAATACCTTTACATATCCATCAACCGATTTCATTATTCCCATGATTGCCTTAATTAAGGTCGATTTACCCGCACCGTTTGGACCTATTATGCCAACCAAAGACCCTGGCTCTACTTCCAAATCTATCCCGTAAAGCACGGGTTTTTGTTGGTAAGCAACAGTGAGGTCGTGAATCTCAAGAGGTTTGGGTAGGGCAACTCGCATCAACGCTCGCCCAGGGCTTTTTTAATGACATTCAAATTATGAACCATCATACCTTGCCAGGTTGCAGTGGAATGTTTTTTTCCTTCCGGCCCTCTTGTGTAATTTTTATTTGTTCCCAAAGCATCAGAAAAAAGAGTACCCCCAATATTCGCCCCAGTCTCCTTGGCAATTTCTTCTAAAGCCTTTGGGTTTACGCTACTTTCTACGAACAGGGCGGGGGATTGATGTTTTTGGATAAAATCGACTAAATTAGTCCGGTCGGCCAAGCCCGCTTCAGCCAGAGTATTGACTCCTTGGAGCCCGATTACCCGGATTGCGAAATGATTTCCAAAATACTGAAAGGCGTCATGACTTGTAATTAAGATGCGTTGGCTCTTCGGTATGCTTAATAACAGTGATTTGCCCCACCTATCGATGGTCCTCACTGAAGCCTTAAAGGCAGATAAATTTGCTTTAAAAAAACTTTGTTCTTCCGGCATTACTTGGGAGAGTTTTAGGGTAAGAGCTTGGGCACAGGATATCCAAAGATCGGGATCAAACCAAAGGTGTGGGTCAACAGTTTGGTTTGTATCGTTGGTAAAAATTAATTTATTTCGCGGTATTTCCTCGCAGGGTGAAAAGTGAACTTTTCCTTTGCGTTTTGTTTCCTGCAACACTCGGGCGATTTTCCCTTCGAGAGAGAGGCCGTGAAATAAAATAAAATCAGCTTCGTGAAGTCGGGCAATATCCTCAGCGGATGCCCGGTAAGAATGGGGATCAACGCCGGCACCCATGAGGGCATCTACCTCGATACGATCACCCCCAATTTGACGGGCCAAATCAGCGAGATGAGTAGTTGTTGCTAACAATTTATAATTTTCAGTTACATCACTTCGATCTTCATTTGAATTTGTACACGAGATCAGCGATGCACAAGATACCAAAACAAGGAGTAAGGAAAAGAGATTGTTATTTCTGTATTGTTGATGCTTAAAATATTTCATTTTGATTAATCAAAGTATAAACAAATAGGCTTGAAAAACAATTGGGTCAACATCAGGGTTAATTTTATTATTTAATATGCCAAGCTCGACCGTAGAGAATTACCTCAAGCAAATTCTTGTGGAGTCCCTTCAGGGGACTTCTTACGAGGTTGGTATGGGCAGAATAGCTGATTGCCTTGGGGTCACCCCGGGTACTGCCACGACCATGGTTAAAAGCATGGAAAGTAAGGGTTTGGTGAAATATCGACCTCGTAAAGGAGTGAAATTGACAACTGCCGGTCGCAAGGTTGGTATGAATATGTTGCGCCGACATCGATTGCTCGAAACCTTTTTGGTTGAGACTCTTGGTTTAGACTGGGGAGAAATTCATGAAGAAGCTGAAGTATTGGAGCATGCAATTTCTGAAAAAGTTTTAGAAAAACTGGATGAATTTCTTGGTCGTCCAAGCCACGACCCTCATGGTGATCCCATTCCCACACGAAGGGGTGGTTTACCCAAGGCATCCAACCGTTGTTTATTAGATTGTAAAGAAGGAGACCTTGTGCGCATTGAATCAATAAAGGACCAAGAAAAGGAATTTCTTCAATTTGCCCGCAAAAATAAATTGATACCCGGTAGAAAAATTGAAGTGATTCGCCACGATCGGATTGCCGATTCCATAGAGATTAAAATTGATAACAAAACAGTCATTACTTTGGGATCCAAAACTGCAGAAAAAATTGTTATCCGGAACTAAGGTTTCGAACTTTTATAAAAAAGGGGTTGCCCCCAAACTTCTGAATTTGCGAAAACCATAAACCCTAACTTTAAAACCCACTATAACAGCCATGCCTAGAAATGTAACACTCTTCACCGGTCAATGGGCCGACCTCTCATTGCCGGATCTTGCCGCCAAAGCTTCCCAAATGGGATACGACGGACTGGAATTAGCCTGTTGGGGCGATCATTTCGATGTCGATAAAGCAGCAGTATCCAAAAAATACTGCCGGGAAAGATGGGATATTCTTAGTGATCATGGACTAACTGCCTTTGCCATATCCAGTCATTTGGTCGGACAGGCAGTTTGCGATCTGATAGACGAGCGTCACAAAGCAATCCTACCCGCAGATGTTTGGGGGGAAGGTGACCCTGAAAAGGTTCGCCGACGGGCAGCCAAAAAATTAGCCAAAACGGCCAAGGCATGCCGAAACTTTATCAATGAAAAACCTGGCAGGGGAAAGAAAGATGATTTTCCTGCTGTGGTAAATGGCTTTACTGGATCAAGTATCTGGCACTCCATCTATGCATTTCCACCCACGGACCAAGCCTACTGGGACAAAGGGTTTGAAGATTTTGCCAATCGCTTCGGACCCATTCTCGAGGAGTTTGAAAAGCAAAATGTAAACTTTGCTTTGGAGGTTCACCCAACGGAGATTGCCTTTGATATAGCTAGTGCTCAACGGGCTTTGGACGCGGTCAAGAGTCATAAAAGATTTGGTTTTAACTATGATCCTTCTCACCTTGGCTATCAAGGTGTGGATTATGTAAAGTTTATTAGAACATTTCCCGGACGTATTTATCATGCCCACATGAAGGATGCCTGGTGGGGGCACGGGGACGGGTCGGTAGGAGTTTTTGGAGGTCATACCACATTTGCGGATCCCAGAAGGTTTTGGGACTTTCGTTCCATTGGTCGTGGAGATGTAAATTTTGAGGATATCATTATTGCCCTCAACGATATCGGTTATGCTGGTCCACTTTCGGTAGAGTGGGAAGATAGCCGGATGGATCGATTTCACGGAGCTGAAGAGTCCTGTGCTTTTGTAAGAAAGCTTGATTTTAAACCTAATGAAATGGCCTTTGATTCGGCATTCGACAAGGAGAACCAATAAACCTTCAAACAGATGAAAAATAGAAAATTAAGAATGGGCATGGTAGGAGGTGGTCGGGGGGCATTTATTGGCGGAGTGCATCGTCGGGCCGCTGCTTTGGACGGACAAATTGAGTTGGTAGCGGGAGCATTCTCTTCAGATCCAAAAAAATCAGCATTGTCGGGTAAGGACTTTTTTATCGATTCGTCGAAAGTTTATTCATCCTACAAGGAAATGGCCCAAAAGGAAAGTGCCTTACCCTTGGGAGAAAGAATAGACTTTGCATCCATTGTGGTGCGCAATCATTTGCACTTCGAAGTCGCCAAGACCTTTTTAGAAGCTGGCATTAATGTAATCTGTGACAAACCAGCCACCTTCACTCTGGCGGAGGCAAGGGAATTGAAAAAAATTATCCATAAAAGTAAAAAGGTATTTGCCCTCACCCATAACTATACAGGCTACCCCATGGTTAAGCTTGCACGCCAGATGGTGAAAAAAGGAGAACTTGGAAAAATCATCAAGGTGGTATGCGAATATCCTCAGGGCTATGCCATCACTGCTTTGACCGGAGAAGACAAATCGATTGCTAACTGGCGAGCCGATCCGAAAGTTGCAGGTATTTCCAATTGTATGGGAGATATTGGAACCCACGCGGAAAATCTCGTTCATTATATAAGTGGCTTGGAGATCGATTCATTATGTGCCGATCTTTCGGTAAATATTCCGGGGAGGAAATTGGATGATGACGGCAATGTTTTGGTTCGCTTTAAAGGAGGTGCCCGGGGAATTATTTATGCCTCCCAAGTTTCCAATGGAGATGAGAATAACCTTAATATTCGGGTATATGGAACCAAGAGGTCAATCGAGTGGCACCAAGAAGAGCCCAATGATTTGATTGTTAAGGATGCTCGTGCTCCCCGCCAAGTTTACCGACGTGGAAATAGTTATGTTTCTGGAGATGCAGCCTTGCATACGCGTATACCTTTTGGGCACCCGGAAGGATTTATTGAAGCCTTTGCTAATGTTTACAACTCTGCATCCGTGGCAATTCGTGATGAAGTGAATGGCAAGTTTCCCCGTAAGTCAGGTTATGATTATCCGGATATTCGTGATGGTATTATTGGCATGGCTTTTATCGAGACTGTAGTTAAAAGTTCAAACTCAAAGCAAAAGTGGGTCAAGTTTCCCTCTATCCCTAAATAAATAATAATCTTCATATCTCAGATCTTTTATGACTCAAAAAATAGGAATTATTGGCGCAGGTGGAATGTTGCAATATCATGCTCCTGGATTTAATGCAGGCGGTGGCGAAATTATTGCCATTTGCGATATGAACCAAGAAGCAGCCAAGAAGGCGGCTCATACTTACGGAGCATCTCATGTCTTTGGAGATTCTCAAAAGATGCTGGATGAATTGCCTGACTTGGATGCAATTAGTATTATTACGCCAAACCGTACGCATATGCCTCTTGCATTACAGGCTTTGCGTGCAGGCAAGCATGTCTTTTGCGAAAAGCCACCAGCCCTCAATGCCCAGGAAGTGGCACAGATGAAACAGGCGGCTGATGAGGCGGGTAAGACCTTGATGTTCAACTTCAATAATCGTGCTCGTCCGGAATCTTATGCGATGCGAAGTTACATCGAGTCCGGTCAGTTGGGAACGATTAATTCCGCTCAGGCCAAATGGATACGTCGAACGGGAATTCCTGGCTTTGGTGGATGGTTTACCAACCAGGCTCAGTCGGGTGGGGGTCCTTTGATTGATCTTTTACATATGATTGATTTGGCTCTTTTTTACATGGATTATCCCAAGCCTACTCATGTGCTTGCTCAGACCTTTAATAATTTTATCCAAGATAAGGGATTTAAAGGGCCGTGGGGAATTCCAGATGTAGCTGATGGTGTGACCGATGTTGAAAGTGCAGCCCATGGCTTTGTCCGTTTTGATACCGGCCAGGTGTTAAGTTTTCAAGTGTCCTGGGCGGAAATGAACAAGCGTGAAGAAGTTTCCGTTACGTTCCAAGGATCTCAGGCTGGTGGAATGGTTCGCAGGCTATTTGGGCGGGATGGAATTGATGCTACCGCTTTAGATGATTGCGAACTTTATTTTCAAGAGCATGGTCGCTCGGTCAACCGTTCGGTAGTGGTTGAGGAATGCGAAGATATGGGAAGAATTCGGTCAGCCCAGAATTTTGCTTCAACGTTAGAGGGCAAAGAAGCCCCTTTAAATACTCCCGATCAAGCCCTTGCCTTGATGAAAATTATCGATGCTACCTACGAGTCCGCCCGATCGGGCAAGCCTGTCGAAATTGCTTGAGTTTGGCCATTCCCTGAGCTTGCCAATACTTTCTAATTACCGTAGTTTCTTCTTTCGAACATGAGTAAACAGTATAACAAATTGATCAAGCGTCGTCGTCGCACTGCCTATTTGGCTCGTCGAAAAAAAGCGCTGGCTGAAGCCACCTCCAAGAAAACGTCTGCCAAAGCAAAGCCGGCCAAAGCTAAAAGAGTTTCTAAGTCCGTGCCTAAGCCCCCCGCTACCAAGGCCGAACCTACCAGTTCAGCAGCAGAGGTTAAAGCATCGGCCAAAGCAACCGCAGCTGATGTGCTGGGACCAGATTCCGAGTCTTCAAAAACTCCGGAAGCTGTCGTTGAGGAGAAGGATTCACCTTCCTCCTCAAAGGAGTAGTTTTTGAGCGGGCCGGGAATGCGGGGAATCATATTTGGTTTCCCTGCCATCTTTGCTTGCCTAAGTTTTTTGGCCTCACCCTGTGGTGGAGAGGTAAAATTAGACGTAAGAAATCGAGAGTTTTTTACGGTAAAGGATTTCAAACGAATTCCAGAATTTTTTACTGGGCGAGAATTTTCGGGTTGGAAAGTTTACTGCCGATCAAATCCTCAAGTTAGGGATGGATTCTACTTTGTGGTAAAAGTTGGAGGGAAAAAGCAAAAATTACCGATTAACTCTCATTGGATTGTTGAATGGGTGACCTCTGCTGATCCAATGGTCAAAACTCAAAAAGTTTCCATTCCAAATTTAAAGCTTTTTGGTAAAGAAGTTTTTGTCGGACTGACCGGAGACCACTGGGCCGATCGTTCCCTTAAACCGCTTGCCTGGCGATTACGCCTGATTGATGATCAGGGGATTGCGCTGGGATCAAGTCAAAGTTTTTTGTGGTCCAAATAAATTGGGTCCGCCCAATAACATGACTGATTCTTGGGATCCGGTTGGTTCACCTGATTCGATTAGCCTTCTTGGCCTTGAGGAGTCCCTCCTTGGCGGACAAAGTTTTTCCTGGTCTTATCTGGGTGATAAGAAATGGGTCGGAGTAATTCGGAGATCAGTCGTTCATTTGTGTTGGGAAAACGGTCAGTTGTATTGGTGTGCGAATGGTCCCGTTCCTTTGAGTAAAAAAGAAATTGAAGATTATTTATGGCTTGATGATTCATATCGTGAAGCCGTCGATGCTTTACCTTGGCGAAGTGATCAGTCCTTGGACCAAGCAATCAAGAAATTTTCCGGTTTGAGAGTTCTCAGGCAACCAATCGATGAAACCTTATTGGTTTTTCTTTTGAGTTCCGCCAAGAGTATTCCTCAAATTAAACAGCTTCGCCATCGTATCCACTTGAATTTTGGAGAGGACTTAGGAGAGGGTAGGTTCGCTTTTCCCGGCTGGGAAAGGCTGAGTAAATTGTCTGAAACTGATGCGAGAAATTTGGGCATGGGGTACCGTGCTAAGTACTTGGTTGGTGTCGCCCAATTTCTTTGCCAACGGCATGGCTGGTTAGAAGAGGTAAGTGGATCGAATTACAAAAAAGCCAGATCTTCTCTTATGGAACTTCCTGGCGTGGGACCCAAGGTGGCGGATTGCGTACTTTTATTCGGTGCAGGAAAAAGCCAAGCGTTTCCCATCGACACCTGGATTTTCCAAGCTTTAGAAAGACAGTACGGTATGAAAGGATGGACTATGAAACAAATGCAAGAATTTGCAGGAATTCATTTTGGTCACTACGCAGGACTTGCTCAACAATTCCTCTTCTCTTTCCAAAGGTCAGTCGGGCAGACGAAATCGGCCAAAAAAGAATCAAAAAGTGACAATGAACTTTCCAATTAGGCCGAGTGGCGCAAGACTTGGTTTCTTATTTTTGTAAAATATTTTAATGAATCCTCACTCCCAGTTTAAAAATTATTCAGTAGATCATTTCTTTGATGAAATGTTCATCGAT
Source organism: Opitutales bacterium (assembly GCA_018607205.1). Taxonomy (GTDB): domain Bacteria; phylum Verrucomicrobiota; class Verrucomicrobiia; order Opitutales; family Seribacteraceae; genus Chordibacter; species Chordibacter forsetii. The sequence continues at coordinate 29,567 of JABBBW010000116.1, forward strand.
GAGGAGGGAAAAAGTCCACGCCCTCATTATGAAAGAATTTTTAAAAGATTGGACAGCCTGACCGAATCGGAAATTTCAGATAGGCGTCAACAAGCAGACACTTCTTTTCTAGAGCATGGTATTACTTTTACAGTCTACGGTGAAGAAGGTGGAACCGAACGTATCTTTCCCTTTGACCCAATTCCCCGGGTGATTCCCGAGAGTGAATGGAGTGTGGTTGAGCGGGGGCTTAGGCAGCGTATCATCGCCTTGAATTTATTTCTCAACGATATTTACCATGATGGAAAGATCATAAAGGATGGGATTATTCCTGAAGAGATCATTCGTTCGTCCAAAAATTTCCGTCCGGAAATGGATGGTTTTGAACCACCTCAAGAAGTATACGCTCATATCTGCGGGACTGATTTAATTCGGGACGACCAGGGTAATTACTTGGTCTTGGAAGACAATGCCCGCTGTCCATCTGGAGCCTCTTATCTCTTGGAAAATCGGGAAATTATAAAGCGGGCTTTTCCTCAAACTTTTGGGGGTATGTCGGTTCGCCCAGTAGAAGCTTATCCGGACTTACTCTTACGAACATTGGAACACCTTTCTCCCCGTAAGTCCCAAAAACCTGTCTGTGTCCTGCTTACTCCCGGGGTATACAACAGTGCCTATTTCGAACATACTTTTCTTGCCAGACAGATGGGCATAGAAATCGTCGAGGGTAAGGATTTAGTTTCGATTGATTCTTTTGTTTACATGAGAACGACCCGTGGATTAGTCCAAGTCGATGTGATCTATCGTAGGTTGGATGATGACTTTTTGGACCCTTTGGTATTTCGAAAAGATTCGATGCTGGGCGTCCCCGGATTAATGGATGCATACCTCCGTGGAAATGTTGCTCTTGCCAATGCCGTGGGAACGGGAGTCGCCGATGATAAGGTGACTTACGCTTATGTTCCTGATATGATTAAATACTACCTTGATGAGGATGCTATCCTTCCCAATGTGCCCACTTATTTATGTTGGCGCGATACAGACCGCTCGCATGTTTTAGAAAACCTCCAAAATCTGGTGGTGAAAGCGGCTAATGAATCTGGTGGTTACGGTATGCTCATAGGAAATCAATCCACAGCAAAGGAGCGTGAAGAATTTGCGCAGCTCATAAAATCCAATCCTAGAGAGTATATTGCTCAGCCGATTATATCTCTTTCACGTCACCCCACTTTTTGTGAAGAGGGAATAGAAGGCAGACATATTGATTTACGCCCCTTTATTCTTTATGGCGAAGATGTGGAAATCGTACCTGGTGGATTGACCCGGGTTGCTCTGAAAAAAGGATCACTCGTGGTTAACTCTTCTCAAGGTGGTGGCAGTAAAGACACCTGGGTATTAAAGGATTTTTAAGATCATGCTTTCTCGAGTTGCAGATAATTTATATTGGATGAGCCGATATATCGAACGGGCTGAAGGAATGTCCCGTATGATTCAGGTACACCAAAGCCTTGCCTTGGAATATGCGGGGAACGATCAACAACTCGAAGAGTTTTGGCAACCTGTTCTTAAATCCATTTGTACAGACCAAGTACATCTTGAAGCAGAGGGGTTCCGTAAAATTGGTAAAACATTGATTTTTTCTGATACTTATTCGAACTCCATTCGTTCCTGTATTTCGATGGCTCGGGAAAATGCCCGTATGGTCAGGGATCAATTATCTGAAGAACTTTGGTTGGAAATAAATAACATTTATCTTTTATTTCGCGATGGCGGGGCAGAAAAACTCTATGATCAGGGATCCGATCATTTACTCGATCGAATCGCCCGTTTCTCCCTTGTTTTTCAGGGCTTATCTGATGCCACCATTCCCCATGCCGAGGGTTGGCGCTTTTTGTCCTTAGGGAAATATTTGGAACGGACTGATCAGACAAGTCGAATGCTTGATACATTAAATTTGCGCAGTAAGGCTCCATCCCGTGCTGATTTAATGTCCGTTCTTCGTTGCTGCATTGCTTTATCTGCATTTCGCCTACAATTCCGGGGAAATCTTTCTCTCCAAAATGTTGCAAACTTCCTACTTTTTTCAGAAGATTTTCCAAGGTCAATTCGTTTTTGCCTCCGAGCTATTGATCATAGCCTTCATACAATATCTGGCT